>CAXHCG010000091.1:0-7054 GCA_964014905.1 uncultured Candidatus Poseidoniales archaeon
GATTATCAGCGGTCTCGTGGGCTCGGAGATGTGTATAAGAGACAGGATCGCACCTTCAACGCCGTACGTGCCCTGCCCGCACCCGTTTAACCGAGCGCACCGCAGTGGGCGATAGGATGGTTTCGTGGCCCCTAGGAAAGAACAAGCCTTCATAGCGGGGCAAGTCCACCCAGCGTCGTGCAATCTTCACAGAACCATGCTTTGTTCCGCCTCCACAAGTGCTGCCTCCGATGCGGCAAAAGCGAAGGCATCGATGAAATCGTTGACCAGTGTGACGACTGCGTCGCCATGAGTTTCAACATCGATTGAGCCTTTCCTCAGCGGGAAACTCCTCCAGAACTTCCCTCATCTGTTGGCGCGACCCAGGAATGCGTATAGCCTCATTCTTCCTCGTTGACAGGGTCGTTCTTTGAGCCCGTGCCGCTCTGGGCCGAAACTTCGGTCCCCGTGCGCCGCATCAACAAGAGCAACAGGAGTGCTGCGGCTCCAATTCCAGAGCCTGCACCAACCATGAGCAACACCTGGCGCGCGTCAATCGCATTCCCATCTTCCTCCGCACCTTCGTTCTCGTTTCCGTTCTCAAACGTGCCAAACGAGCTGCCGATGGCCGGCGCAGTCGAGTTCTCGATGTGAACGTCTTCAGTCACAACGACGGTCCCGTTCATCACCGAACCGTCCGAAACCATGTTCTGATATGCATATTCACCAATTCCCCACGTTCCGTTAAACCAGACCAAGAACGTGATGTTGCACGCTGCTTGACTGCTGTTCTCAGTGGAATTGTCCGCCGTTGAGTTGCATTCCGAGACCAATTCTCCCGAATCCCAATCATCGGAACCGTTGAACAAACCATCGCCGTCAAAATCAAAAACGATTCTATGGGTGATGTTTTCTCTTGAATCGGTGTTGTGCCAGATCACAGAATCGTTGTAAGCGATTTGCGACGAACTGGGCATTAAGCCGCTTTCTTTGATGACGACGGTGAAGGTATCAGCGGAGTGGGCATGGGCCGATCCCGATAGAAACACAGACGAGACCAACAACACGCCAAGCAAGGAGGCAATCCGCTTCATTGACCAACCCTAACCGAGTGGCCTAAATAAAATAAATTCGTTAATGAAACCAACGCGTCCCTTGAATTGAAATACAACTCTAACCCCGTCTTCCCCATGCAAACACGACGTCTACGGGAAGACGAGCGGGCGGCTGACAAAATTATTGTTATTGCCTTGGCCAGTTTATTAACAGTCAGCGTACTTTCAGCGCTTGCCTACATGAGTCTTGATGATGATGAGAGCGACAATGAAAGCAACGATTCAAGCGAATGGATCGACCCTGTCGTGGAGATTGAAGATGAATTCCACAGCCACAGCGACCTCCTTGCTCATCGGCTCCAGACCGATAACATGCTGCTGATCGACTACCACAACCTCAACTGCGACGGAAACGTTGCGCCACCCGCTGAACTCGACAACGTTGCGGGCAGGCCATGCTATCCTGAATACAAGAACGTCGGGCCAACACCAGGGGATTCATCTGAAATCTCCATCGAAGGAAACTTCATGGAAGACTGCGTAAAACATCCAGACGGAACGGGTGGTTGCTACGCCTACGTCTCGTCCTACAATCAATTTGAAATTCTTGACATCTCCGAACCAAACAACATCGTTCTTCTTTCCACGTACTATGCAGAAGTTGGACGCATGATTGACATCAAGGTGACCCCGGACAACAACTGGGTGCTTGTTAACCACGAATTGACCAACAGTGACTTGGACCCAATCCCGCAAGACGACGATGCGAACAGCGGCGCGAATCGCCTCGATGTCATCGATGTTTCAGACAAGAATGGCCCAATTAAGGTCGCTGAATGGAACAACCCTCCGGCCGGCTTCCACAACCAAGATTTGCACGTAGATTGTGACTGGGAAGATGCTCCTCCCATGTACGCGCAAGAAGAATGCCACCTGTTCCTCTACGGAGCCGACCCCTACCCAGAAATGGTCGAAGGCGATTCAGGAACGTTCTACAAAGGCACTCAAGTCTTCTACGTCCCCCTTGGATTTGAATCATGGCGACCAGACCAAAACGATGAGGATCAAAACGTCAGTCGGGAAATCATTCGGTGGGGTGGCTACTCTCCTGAACCCGAGACCACCTGCGGCGGGTCACTGTTCAACCACGACAACGTGTTCCACATCCACCCGATCACCGGGCAAGCTCTTCTCTACATTTCCTACTGGGATGCAGGTCTGCGCATCGTTGACGTCTCCAATCCCCCAACAATCCCCGACCCTGAAGGCATCTCTTGGCCTCAGGACGATGAAGTCGGTCGCTGGCTCGGCTGCTCGAGTGAAGCGGACGGCTGGTATGGCCCTAACGGCGGAGGTCACGCCAACATGACCCCAGAGGAATGGGGCGGCAGCACGGGTGCTTTGAACGGAAATGGATGGATACACTACGCTGTTCCTTACGACCACCTCCTGTGCAACGGCGCTGCAGAAATCGACCCCGTGAGCACCTGGGATGAAGAGTGCGGGGCTGGTCCGGAAGACCCGATTTTTGGCGTTAACTGGCGCCATTTGACCATGATCGCACCTGAATACGGCACCAACACGAACCACACCGGTTACATCTGGACCATCGACACGACCGATCCGGCCAAACCCTTCCTTTTGAGCAAGTGGAAACTTCCCGGAAAAAGCACCCTTCCAGACGGTAGCGAACACGAACATCACTACATTCCTGGCGGCTACATTTACAGTCCACACAACGGCGATACCGGAACCAACGGCCACGTTTACTGGACGCATTACCACGCAGGGAACTGGGTGACGGACCACAGCAACATCTGGAAGGACACCAAATGGGTCGACGGCGTCCCAGCACCTGAAATTGGCTTCCCAGCCATTGAAGAATTCGCAGAAACCCTCACCATGGGCTACTACCTCCCTGCGGGTCCAACGTGGATTGATAATCCAAAGGAAACCCTTGGCTACGATATGGCAGATTGTTGGGCATCCTGCATGATTCCATTCGATTGGGGTTTGCAATACGATCCCCGTGGGTACCTGTTCATTTCCGAAATGGTTTCAGGAGTTTATGTGGTGCAGATGGATGAAGACCGGGATCCGAGGTACCTCTATCCCCCAACCTACACGTCCATTGAAGACGATGAGTGAACCTTGGTTTGCGGTCAAAGTTCGTTGGGTACGGGCGTTTGATCCATGTGCAGGAAGGCGTAAACCGCCCACCACGTAACGATATCCCAAGAATGAACCATGTTGTTGGTGCCCGTTGATGTGTCTGTTTCCATGTATTCAATCATGGTCTCCATGGTATCGCATTCGCGATGATAACACGGATAACCATCAACTAACCCGTTCCAGCCAAGTGTAGCCACGCCGATGTTCTGGAAAGAATCATGATCACTGCGCGCGGTTGGTGATTCATAGATGGCCACCATATCGTCGTATTCATTTCCCCATAGCGGACTTTCTCCGCCTGCCAACCATTCTTCTCTGCCGCGTTCCATTTGGTAGCCGAGGTCCAACGCATCTGCACCAATCCATTCTGCCAAGTGGAACATGCCTGCTTGATCGATGGCTTCTTCCGACCCGTCAGGGCCCAAATAGACCGAGAGCGCATAGTCGCCGGGGTAGTTTACGCCAGCCATGTCAAGATTGAGGTAATTGCTGACCGTGACGCCATCAGGTAAGTCGTTTGCAAACGACCGAGATCCCCACAACCCTTCCTCTTCGGATGACCATAGACAGAACACCATCGTTCGTCGCGCATCAAATTCAGCGAGCACACTCGCCGTTGTCAGCACCATGCTTGAGCCGGCCGCATTGTCATAGGCTCCGTGGCGGGTTCCGTAGCCAGGGATTCCAATTTCAGCACCTGGCGTGTACGCAACCGGGGGTGCAATATCAAAATGAGCACCAAAAATCAACCACTCATCAGGATAGACCGACCCGGTTTTGTAGCCACAAATGTTCACGGCCCACGCGGTGTTGGATTGAAATCGATGAACTTCAACGCTGTCCAACTCGTAACCTTTCATTACGCCTTCAAAGTACGTGATGGCGTGTTCATACGACGGATTGGCATTTCCAATCCATCGGTCAAGGTAGCCCACGGCACCGTCTGGCCCACATGTAGCACAAGGGGTGTCGTCGGTTATGAAATCAACCCAGTCGTAGACGTCTCGGCCGTTCACCCAACCATCGCTCGCACCAACACCATCTGCGTCGGTGAGATCTGTGCGCTGGGGCCGAACGGTCTCCATTGTCTTGGCGACAACCCCTCCACCCGTGTTCTCGCCGGCCACAAGCCAAGGCCAAAGTCCACCTTGGTCTTCATTGGCAACGGCCTGAACAGCACCGTCTTGAACAGGGTTATCCAGCCAATCCGACCATGATTCACTCGCCATCCGAATGGGCCAGCTTTCTCGTCCGTATTCGCCGATGAAGAAAACGATGGTTGGATTTCTAGGAGGGAACAGAATGTTCACACCAATGTTCTCTCCTGCTTTCAAATCCAACACAGTACCGTTTTGCGCACGGAGGGAGCCGGGGTCTTGAATGAAGTAAGGAATGTAGACTGCGAGCTCTTGATTCGCCGTGAGTGAAAGTTGTTGCCACATTCCTCCCAACAACCCACCTTCGCTTTCGATCAAGAGGGCCTCTGCATCCAGTTCCACCTTCTCGGCTTCGCCAAAGCATCCAGAGAGTGGCGCAACGAGCATGATCATCATCAACATGATTGCCTTCATCTCGCGTTGTGGCATGGTGGCCCGACTGGACCTACCTTGTTCAACTCAACGGTGCAGTGGACATGAAGGAGACCATCGGCACGGTGCGATGCTGATAACTTCTAAAAACGCTACACTGCAAGCCAATGTTTCCGTCCTGCGGAAATTACCTACCGAAAAAAGGCGAAGAGGTTAAAGGACGCCCACTCGCGGGGATAACCATGGCCACCGTGCGGTTGGACCAGAAGAAGCGAGCACTTGTTCGTGACATACCTTCGTCGTACACGAAGGCACTGGCCCGCTTTTTCGGAAGTGGCCCTACAAACGTCGAGTTGGCTCGACAACAACAAATGGCCTATGTCCACGCCCTCGAAACGAACGGTGTAACCGTTCACCGGCTTGATGCCGATGAGGCCCATCCGGACTGCATGTTTGTGGAAGACCAAGCCGTGGTCGTGGATGGTCATATGTTGTTACCAACACCTGGCCATCCTTCTCGCGTTGCAGAACAGCCTCCCATTGCTAATTTCTTGATGCAAGCCTTGGAAGGTGTTCAAACCTGTACCATGGGCGGCGAAGCCCGCATGGATGGAGGAGACATCATTCGTCTCGGAAATCTCTTTTTCGTCGGGCGATCGTCGCGCACCAACGACCTTGGCATTGCTAGCCTTCAGAGCCTGCTTGACTTCTTCGGGCATGAATTGCGCGTGATTGATATCCCCGACCACGCCCTTCATCTCACCAGCATTTGCTCCACGCCCACCGACGCTGTCATTCTGGTTCCAGAAGGCTATCTTTCTCCCAGCGACTTCGGTCAACTTCCCGATGGATGCGAACTCGTGTGGATTCCTTCAGAGGAAGCATACGGGTGCAACACGATTGGTCTTCCCGGCGGCAAAGTGATGGTGGCAGAGGGGTATCCAGCGGTCATGCAAGCCCTGCACGATCTCGGTTTGGAAACCATTGGCATCGACATGAGTGAGATTCGTGCTGCGGATGGCTCACTTACGTGTTGTTCAATTTTCTATTGAAGGACAAACGTCTTTTTTGTCAGCCGTTCAAAATTGCAACACCGTCATGAGCGTGCCATAGCCCACCAGCATGAGGAATGGTGTGTCCCATGCATGGGGCGAAAACGCTTCGGTGACCGTCATTGCCAAGGGGACCAGGGCGAGCCCCACCATGAACTGGAAAGTTGTAAACTCGGTGGCATACAAGAGCATAACGAGGATGCCCGTGATGAAGACGGCTGAACTCCCCTCGATCGAGCGGGTGAACGTCTGGTTGGTGAACAACGCTTTGACCGTGTATTTGCGTTTTCCATAACGGATGCCCACGGGTTCTGCCAAACCGTCTCCAATGGCGTTGATGAGGATCGGAATTGTCACCAAGGATTCGTACCCCATGCCGCCAAGCCTCCAAATCATTGGAATCATGATGGCAAATCCTGCGGCGTATTGCGTCCAAAGCCAGAGAAGTGTATTCGGGCGGTCTTCGGGCCGGTCAAAACCGTCGAACATCAACTGGAACAACGGTACACGTTTCCGAATCGGTTCAAAGAAGATGACGAGGAATGACAGTGTTGCGACGGCACTTATGCTGAGGTACACGACATCGGTAAACGTTTCAGAAGCCAATTGTTGGTCAACGAAAACGGGAATGAAGAAGATCGCAAAGTGGTTAATCTTGCGAGTGTAATTCACTCGCATCCCTCGCCTTGCCAAGACGCCTGCTAGAAGCAGGACGGAAACCAAACCTGCGATTTTGTACACGGTTGCCATTACCGTGGCTTCCGAAACCATGGAGCTGGATTAATCCACTTGGACATAAAAATAACCCCGGCCCGGCGGGTCATCATCGTCAGTCTGCACGTGCAGCACGCATCCATGCTCGAAGAGCCGCCACCATGCCGTCTCCCGGAATGCCTTTCCATACGTGCTCTTCAAACGCCCCGGTCATCGCCTCGTCCGCCATGGTGAGTTGCTCACGGTCGGGATAGAGCTGCAGCGTCTTCGTGTGGTCAAGGTAAAGACCGATTTCAAACACGACCCACATTTCTTCCCGTTGAGCATAGGACTGAAACATTGGGGAATTAAGAAACGACATAAAATCGTTGAGCGATAAGAAGGAGCAGAGCATTGAAAGCGTTTCATCCAGACGAAGACCTTCGGGGGAGAGCGGGGGTTTCGGAGCAAGTTCATTCTTTTTTACAAGGGTGATAATTGGAACCCCGTCGTCCATATTGTTACGTCTGCAAACCACTCTTTGAACATTCACCTGAAGCAATATAGAACTCAA
>CAXHCG010000092.1:0-6975 GCA_964014905.1 uncultured Candidatus Poseidoniales archaeon
TCTACGACACCTTCGTCCCGCACGGCTACGCGCTGGCTCAAGCCTCGACGTTTGGCACCGGTCAATCCACGCACTGCCAAGACGTGAAGGGCCTTGGTGAACAAACCGGCATTCAAGGCGTGGTGGACTGGCTCGGTGAGCAAGAATGGTCGAACGGCAACGTCGGACTCATGGGGAAATCCTACGCCGGCACCACCAACTGGGAAGCGGCTCAGCAACCCTCGCCCTACCTCAAGACCATCGTACCGATTTCGGGCTCGATAGGTGTCCAAGAAATGTTCTATAGAAACGGTTCATCCGAGTCAAGAGCCATGCTTTACGACGCCTTGTACGAAGGCGCCACGACCGACCCCGGCACCGACGACATGCGCATGTGCAGCGACGATGTGATTGGGCCACTCAACCCACTGACAACGTGGGCAGGGGCTGAATTTGGAGGGGCGGATTGGAACGATTATTGGGACGAACGCCGACACCTTCCCGACGTCTTGGCCAACTACCAAGGAAGCGTGTACCTCGTTTGGGGAATGCAAGACTGGAACGTCGACCCCTACCACGCTTTCCCCACCTACCAGCTCATGCGGGACGCTGGAATCAACGCACGAGCGATCGCTGGTCAATGGGCCCACAACTACCCTGACCAACCCGACCGCCACAGCGAGATGGGGAGCGGCTATGGAGCCGAAGCCTATCCGAACATGAGTCGAATGGATTGGGCGGTGGAGTTGTTTGGCTGGTTCAATTACTACCTCAAGGACATCGGCGAGGAACCCGAGCCGATGGTCCAGATGCAAACCCACGACGGAAAGTGGCACGTTGAGGAAACGTGGCCTCCTGAAGACATGGAATGGTGGCCAGTCACACTTGACAGCGTTGAGGGCACCGACGGAACGGTCAGTTCGAATGCTCAACAAAGTTTCACCCTGCCCGCCCTGGAAGAAGCCGTCCACATCTCTGGAATGCCAACGCTGCACCTGTCGGTCGACACCCTGGCGTGCAACGGGGGTCAAGTCTTCGCCACGATGTACGCCGACGGCCTTCGTGTTGGCCACGCCACGATGGACGTTCGCTACCGTGACGGTGGCTTTGAGGCGAAAGCTGCCGCACCGTTTTCTGCCTACACGATGCTCATGGAATTCAATCCAATGGACGTTGACCTCAACGCCGGTGCGGTGATTGAGGTTGTGTTGACCGAATCGGGTGAAGACTACTTGCCCAGTCCGTGCGCTGCCGTAGGGCTGAGCGTGAACTTCGACGCGTCGTCCACCCTCAGCCTGCCTCTCATTGACCGGCCCGCTGATGACGACCGCTGGTTCCTCGCCCCGCCCTGGTGGGAACAGCAACCCATCCCCGCCTGAGGCCTTTGCCATGCGAATCTTGGCGTTTGAAGACCACTACGACATTGAAGCCTTGCTGTCGGCAGGTGGCGTGCAAATGGATGACCTCGTCGTTGAACAGCGTTGGAATTCAACCGACGCTGTTGAGCGCGTTCGGAGCTTCGCCCCTGATGTGCTGCTTCTCGACCACTACATGCCACCGTTGAACGGTTACCAGGTGCTTAATGCCCTCTTGGCATCAAACGTTAAGCGGCCCCGCACCGTCATCGCTATGTCCAGCGCTTCGGAAAAAAACGATGACATGGTCAGGCTCGGTGCCGACAAAGGCGTGGTCAAGTTTGATTTGGCCGGATTGAGTCTTTGGCCTAAACAAATGAACGCCTGAAGCTGAACCGTTGAGAGGGATGCCAATGGAACAAACATCAACGGCAGAGGAACAGGACCGAACGCTGGTCTCGTTACTGTGCGCACTGATCATCGCCGTTGCATCGGTGGCCTTTTTCTTCGTGTTTGGACTGAGCGATATGATCGGCGATTCAGGTCGGTCTTTTCAGACCTCACCACTGCCAATGGTCCTCATCGGCGTGTTTCGGTACGCTTGTGCGTACCTCGCGTTTCACACCATCGTCTTCTGGATGATTCGCAGCTCTGAACCGGGACGAATGTTCGTCGTCCTTCACGAGACCAGCGAGGAGGACATGATTTGGACCGAAGGATTCGAGCGAATCGGAACGTTCAGCAGTTGGACACTCATGGTGTTCGGATTGGCTTTTTTCATGGCTGGAACGGCGACGTGGATGAACGTGTTCAACCTCAACGTCCCTCCGGTTTTGAACACCTTCACGGTCGTGTTGATGCCCATCGCCTACGGTGCTGCGTTCATCACCGCAACGGTCGTGCGCTACGTCATCATTCCCGATGAAATTGCACAGAAGCGCCCTTTTGGAACCTACTTCAAGAACTACGAGTTGGTCATGCACAATTTCACGCCAATTCTCCTCGCTGTTGACCTGTTTCTGGTGCAAGCGCGGCTCGAGTGGGAATTCGGGATGTTCCCCATTTACTTCGGCATCGTCTACGTGTTGTTTTCCTACGCCTATGCTCGATTGCCTCGGGGCTACTACATCTACTCGTTTCTCGACCCTCGTATCAACATGGCTCCAGTGTACCTGCTGATTCTCCTGCTCGCCTGTTGCCTCTTCTACCTCGGGTTGTGGGGCATGAGCATGCTCATCCAGTGGAATGCGTTGCTGGGCGGGCTGGTGTTGGCGTTTTGGGTCAGCCGCATCGTGCTGTTCCGCCGTCAGGTCAGGGACAACCCGTATGCGTTTCAGTCCTCATCGTAGGGTTGCCACTCGGTTTGACCTTCTTCCCGGTACCACCAGTAGCCGTCCTCGTCCTCGAACCATTCAACGCCGTCTTCGTCAATGGAATAATTGCCGTCGTATTCCTCTTCCTCTTCCTCGGGTTCAGGCTCAGGCGCCACGGCGGGGTTGGCCATGCCGGTCTCTTCGGCAATGCGTCGCTTGGCGTCATCAACGTCGTCCTCTGCTCCACCGAAGACACGGTTGCTGGTCCGAATTTCGGCTTCGTGGTCGCCTTGGCGAATGGCGTTGTCGGATTCCTGATAGAATTCATCGGTCATGCGGTCTCTGAACTCATCAAATTCGTCGCGACCAAAACTTCCCGTAAATTCGTCCCCTTTGGCCCGCATGATGTCATCGAGGTTCGCTCGCTTCTCACGCTTGAGTTCCGGTGCATTTGGGACGTCTCCGTCGTAGAAACCATCCTCTTCTGAGCCAAGCTTAGCAAACACGCGCCCCTCAGGGTCGGCTTCTTCGATGGCTTCAATGACGAGGTCGTGCTCTTCTTCGTCGATGGTTTCTTCCTCGAAGGCATCGCCTGCTTGGTCAACCATCGCTTCGAGTTGGTTGGCGAGTTCTTCCTCGTCCTCGGCGTGCTGATCGACGAGTTTGTCAATCTGCTTCAGAAGGCGCTCGTAAGGTGTCCCAGTGATGGCCCCGAGGAACCGCCCAAACCCACCTTTCTTCTTCGCCATGTTGGGGGGTTAGGTTTACTCTTCTTCAAAGATTGTCCTACGCGGGTCTTTTGATGGACAGATGCTTGGCAATCCCATGGTGGAGGCGTGGCTGGAGGACCTCATGACCTCGTACAACCGCGATTCATACGCCCAGCGAAGCGGTTACCTCGCCCAAATCCACATGCCAGGAGAGGTGTTCCAATCCCTTGTTTGGTGGTCCCTCCAATCCTTGCCGGATGAAATCTTGGTCGGCATCGACGTCGACGGCGATCGGCCCCACCGAAACGAGGTTGAGGCCTACTTCGAGGGCGATGAATCGCACCCTCAGCTCTTCCAAGGACAAGGCTACGTCATCAAAGAAGCCCACATTGTCAACCGTGGCGATTCCTACTCCGTGCATCATCTACCAGAGGATTGGACGGACGACATGTTCTCCGCCGACCGTGGCTCACGTGCTGGCCGTTTTACCCACTGGCTCCACACGCATCCCAACGCACCGGCGATTCCCAGCGGACCGGATGCCGACGCTGCCCAAGAGACCTCAGGCATTGACATGATTCTCGGTTTGCGGTTCTCACCAGAAGGTCCGCTGCCGTGGTTTGACGACGTAGAAGGGACCCGTCGGACGCTCAAATCCACCGCTGAAAAGAAACCGCGCAAACGTTCGTTCTTCGCGCGCCATGCCCTTCCAATCTTGGGACGAGCGCCAAGCGGGCATGCGATTCATGAAATCCAACTGATCGGTTTCCACAAGTCGGGCGTTGGGGTGAACATCGTCTTTGTCGACGAGCAGGGGTACCCGTATGGATGGGATGAAAACGCCGCTCAGCTGGTCGCTTGAACAGCGATCAAGGCTGCATGCAGACTTCCAAGCCGGTCCGGATTCACACCAAGGTCGCCTTGCCCTAACCGTGAAGCGGAGTAAATGGAAAGACGGGTGTCATCGCCCTCGGGAACAAACTGGACCACGACGTCGTCGGGGAATCGCCAAAACGGCGTGATGGCGACACGATGGGAGAAATGTTCGCCGCCTTCGTTTACCTCGTCATGAACGCCTCGCAGACCGTTCTCGTCCGACCAATCCTCCCAGGCGCCCCAAACATCACTCACGTTGGCTTGAATCACCGCTGTCAGTCCAGCATCCATGCGCACGTTTTCCACCGAGGACAAGGATGCGCAATTCATGGTCCCGTCGGGGCAATCCGGCATGCTGGTGTGGTCGGGTGTAGGGGCGCCAACCAAAATCCACCCTTGGACCAAAAGCCAAGGAGAGGCAAGCAAAAGCGCCCCGAGCAGGACCGCCCTTTTCCTCTCGCTTCCCTCCATGGTGCTCTATGGGAGGTCCTGCTTCTTGAGGATGCGTCCTGCACCAATCACAAGGTCGACGGTCCGCCAGTGGGCATTTCGTCTAGCATGCTCATCGCTTCACCGCGAAGGCTAGGGCCGATGTTGAGGGTGCCAAAGATGCCCATGTCGGCGATGTTGTGCGACAGGGAAAACCACGTGCGTCCGTAGGCGTCCACGCGGATATCAAGGAAGTCGCCAAGCCCGCCGCATCGATTGTAGCCGCAGTCGGGCTCGGTGTCAAGAGGGTCGTCCACACCGTTGAGTTGCACGGTGGTCAGCAAGGGCGTTTCGTTGAACGCGTCCGTCGTGTAGGTCAGGTAGGCGTTCCACGTTTCGCCCTCACCAGCGGTCTCACCGACATAGCCGAAGGCCACCGTCCCCTCGTCGCCGGCCACCACGACGGGGAAGCCGGTTCCTGAGAGGTTGATGGGTGGGGCGATCATCGTGGCGTTGGACCACGTATCGCCTTGGTCGCGAGAGTACGACCAGTAGGGTTTGTTGTCCAGTCCATTCCACATGGCGTGAACGTTCCCAGCCGAGTCAACCTCAACCTGCGCTTCTTCGGCGTTCCACGTGTCGGCGGTCCCGGTTATTTCGGTTGGAAGCGGGTGTTCAGTCCACGTGATGCCTGCGTTGCTGGTGCGGAAGACGGAATAGCCCTCACCCGTGCATCCCTTGTTGCCTCGGTAGAAATTCCCGTCCACGCTCCCCACAAGGTGAGCAGAAAGGCCGCCGGAAGAGCAGGTGACGGGAGCGCCCGAGGTCTCAGGACCCCACGAAGCACCGCCATCTTGGCTGGAAGAGCACAGAGGATGCGGGGCGTTGCCGTTGATGCAAAACATCCAGGTGGTGGGATAAGCGAGGGCAGGCATGTTGCTGCTGGCGATGGTTTGGTGGTCCTGAACCGAGTAGACTTGAGTCGCTACGCTCGGTCCCGTCCAGGATGCACCGTCGTCATCAGAAAATTCCACGGTCATCCCGAGAAGAGCGTGCATGTCGAATTTCATGATGCGGCTCGTCCACTGGTCAACGTAGATGTACGGGTCGTTGGAATTCGCGATGGGAAAGAAGGGGTCGTACACGTTCTCGCAGGAATAATCCAGCGTGCCGGTCATCCCGATGAGGTCGCACGCCACAACGGCGGTGGAACCGGCAGGCCCGTTGCCGTAAGAGGACATGAACAGCGTGTCGCTCTCCGTGATGCCCATCGTGGGCTCAAACGTCGACATGCCGATGCTGTAGTAGGTGCCTTGGGCAGGATAAGGCATGTTTCGTCCGGTGAAATCAGCGGTGGTGTTCCCCCATGCGTCAACCGCCTCGGGGAAATGGTACCATGTCAGTTCTGGGCGTTCAAAGGTCCACACGCCAAGGTCAACCTCTTCGGCTTCAACCTCCGGCTCGCCGAAACAACCCGAGAGCGATAACGAAACCATCAAGGCGGCAAGAAGCAGAGCACGCTGCGGTTTCATGGCTCCCCGTGGACTTCGGGAAATTAAGCCTTGTTGCTCGTTTTGAAGGGGGTTTTCTTTCACTTGGCGGGCACGCCTGCCGACGTCCATCCCCGGTGTTGGTAATAGGCGGCCATGCATGCCGCTTCGTCGTCGTCGTCCACAAAGGACACCATGCCAGCAGCAACGCCGCTGGGAATGGGTTCCCTTCGCAGGCGCCATGACAGCAGGTCCTCTTGCGCAGCGGACTTCCCCTGCCGGACCCAATGCTCCACGTTCCACTGGCGGGCTTGGTCCCATTGCATCCGCGCCCGCTCCATCAGGTCGTCCCACGTACAGGCCTCTCCCGTGGTTGCCGTCCAGGCTTGAACCATCACGTCGTTGGGTGTTGCGCCTTTGGCAAAGGCGCAGAGGATCATCGAATCGCGAATGACAATGCTGTGTTGGCTCTCGACAAGTTCCTCCATCAAATCAACCGCTGTGCGGTTTGGGAGACCGGTGGGCTCTTTGTAGCCCGCTCGCATGTGAGATGCGCCCACGTTGGCCGTCATGTAGGCCATGGCGTTCCCTCGCTTGCCCCGTGGGTCCCAAGCGGGCAGGTCCAATCCTTTGCAGTGCGCCGTCAACCGGGTCGCAGGATGACCCGTCTGGGCTTCGATGTGTTGGCTAGCAGCCACCGCTCCCCCGGTCAAGGTGCCGAAGAGGGAACCGTCGCCCGGCGTGGCGTGAGCCAGCAGGTGAAGCGCCAGGGGTGGGAGCTCCGGCACGCCAAAGGCCCAGGGAACCTGTCTCTTATACACAT
>CAXHCG010000093.1:0-6954 GCA_964014905.1 uncultured Candidatus Poseidoniales archaeon
TGTATAAGAGACAGGGTTTGTCCATCGGCAACCAATTGTGAATAGGGGTACACGTCCAGTTCGGACTTCATCAACCAGTGGTTCATGACCTACCCGAACACGAAGGGGTCTATGGACTGCTCGCTTACCAGGCATCGACAATGTCTTCGACAAGGGCGGCTTCCATCACGTCCTCGGTGTCCACGGAGGTTCGAATAAGACCGAGCTTTTTCGCCATGTTGTTCCCACCGCTCACAGCGCCAATGCCCATTTTTTCGAGCGTGATGAAAATGGCTGGAAGGAGGATAAGGGCACTGGCTGCCGCCACCCAAAGAAGGATCAAAATGACCGTGATAAACGGAGTAATTTCCGGAATTGGAATGTCGTAGGCAGTGTACATGCCCAACGAGGTGACAACGGCTGCTTCAAACAGTGACATTCCGGTACCGACTGCAGCGTTTCGAATGGCTTGGATTCCACCCCCCAACTCACGAATTCGGTTGGCAATGTGAATCGAGAAGTCAACACCCACGCCGACAAGAATTGAACCAATCATGACGGTCACCAGGGAAAGCGGTACGTCCATGCGCCACATGACAAGCCACTGAAGGGCAACGGTGGCAATAACCGGAGAGGTCGTCCAGATGGAATACCGAATGTCGCGGAACACCACCGCCAGCGTGATGAGCGTGAGGATGATGGCGAACCCGAGCGAGGTCCACTGAGAACCAACAATCAATTCGTTCACCTCAATGGCCGTTGCAGCGACTCCGGTCAATTCCTCAGCAGATTCGCCATAACGACCTTGGAAGGTTGAAGCCTTTTCGTTCACCGAATCGACACTTTTAGCGGTGTCAGCGACGGGGATAAAGGGCATATCGACGTAGATCAAAGAACGGCTGAAATCTTCGCTGACGAAAATCTCCCGTGTCTCTTTTGTTAACGATGCATAGAACACATCCAGCAGGAAAATCTGGCTCTGCTGAGAGCCGGGAAGACCGAAGGCATCGGGGTCGTTGAGGAGGTCCCAAAACGAAGCGTCGAGCGATTGGCTTTGATTTAACAGCACGTTCGCCGTTGTTTTTACGTCCTCACACCCTTGGTTTCCGCCGCATGGAATCAACTGGAACAAGTCATTCACGCCCTCTCCGGTTACGGTGACCTGAATGCCTGATGATTTCATCAGGAAGACAACGGACACGGCTGACGTGTTCTCAACCGTGTTGAGCGAAGATTCTAGGTTGTCGATTTTTTGAAGAATTTCAACCGGGTCGTCATTTGAAACGTCGGCGTCGTTGAAATCGCCGCTCACGTTGGCGTTGACCAAAATCATACCAACCTGGCCGGCTTCAAATTCAGAACTGTATTGTTTCATCTTCACAACCGGAGATTCGGTCTCAGGCGCCATGCCCAACAAGTCAATGTTCTCTTCGACGTTCGCTCGGCCTACGGTGGCTGACAACACAATCATGAGGACGAATACCCCGATAACGGCTCGGTTTCGTTTTACTGGAATGTCGACCAGCACATCAAAGGCTTTGAGCGGGGGGTGTTTTGGTTTCTTTAAGTCCAAAATCAACGTCAGGTTTGGCACCATGAACATCGTGAGGAAATAAACGATAACAATCCCGGCGGAGAGCGCTATACCAACGGTTTGAATGGGAGCCATGGGGGTAAACACCAGCGAGATGAAACCGATGACGGTCGTCACCGCCGACAAGAACACCGCTCGCCCCGTTGAGGTGAGGGAGGCGCGCATCTTCTCATCCTTGCTGCCTTCCTCTTCAGCGTAGCGATTCGTGATGTGAAGGCCGTATGAGACGCCTAAGGCGAGCAGGATTGGGCCAACGATGATCACCGTCATGGTGACTTCGTAATTTGTCGCCCCGATGAGACCCAACGTCCAAAACACTGCGCACAAGGTGGGCAATCCGGCAATAACAACGACCTTGAACCCTTGAAGCGGCCGAATACCGGTGATGCCGGCTTGAAGAAGGTCAGAGTGGAAGACAAACAACCCGATGGCTCCCCGTCCGACAGCGTTCGGGACAATCCCCCAAACCAATTCGAATGAACATTCCGTCACAGCGTTGGTGATTGGAACAGGACCTGTGAGGACCATCGAGAGACCAAGGTCTTCCCACGTGCACATCCCTTCCGATTCATCGGGTTCACCGTTGTCTTGAAACACACAGGCCCGTTCCATTTTGGAAATAACGTCAAGGACATCTTGTGTGTCAGCAATGATCTCTTTTGCAGGTCGGTCTTCAGTGACTGCGATGGCCATGATGGCTCGGTCGAGGACACCATCCGGACCACCGTCTTCGCCACCCTCAATGTCCCGAGCGAGTTTATTCAAACCCGCAGAGGGTTCGTCCTCATCGGTGTACATCTCCCCGATGATGAGGTCAATGGTCGTTTGACTGGGGATCTCGTACGATCCCCCAAGCTGCTCATCGGTCAAGGCAAAGGCCTCGTTAACTTCGTTTGCCAATTCACGCGATGGACAATCATCCGTGGGGTCATTTGAGCATCCGAGTTCACCGATTTCAGTCACGACCGCCTCTCGGATACGAGGGGCACTCGAGTTGACTTCCTTGAGCACGGTGGAAAGCGAGAGGATGTAGATCACGTCATCGGAATCGTCAGAAAGGTAGGGATTGAGGATGTTTTCGACATAACTGATCTCCTGAAGAATACGTTGATTTGTTATGTTGTTTCCTTCGGTGGATTCGATGTATACAACCATCACGTTGGTGGACCAATCCTCTTCCACCTTACCGATGAGTTCAGCGACACGGCTTCCATCAGGCAGGTAGACTTCGAGATCCCCGTTGACGTTGAGAGCAGGGTTGTTTGGGTCATCGTCAAACCGAGTGTTGTCTAGAAAACCCGATTGCGAAACAAAGTAGGCGGTGAGCAGCAAAAACACCAGGACCGTGGGGATTGGAAACTTTGTAATCGCACCGGTTGCTCCGGTTTTTTCCCATTCCCGCTTGAACCGCTTTGGGGCATCAAGTACAGCATCCAGGGTTTTTTTTGAGTCTATTGTTTTCAACTGGCCGACGAGTTGGTTGCGTACAGTGCGGCTCTTTTCGGTGATGGCATTAAGCCGAGCGTTACCGATTGATTTTGAATCGGGGGCCTCACCAACGGAGGGTTTTGTTTCATCGACATCCGAAGTCACGCCACCACCTCAACCCTGCCCAAGCATGAACCCTTCAAAGCCTTACCTTTGCTGTGGGTCCATTAACCGCTGAATCCTTTCAAAGCCGACGGGTTGAAATGATGCCTCACATCCGAGCAATTGGACCCCTCCCATGTCGAGGCCCTCAAAGGTGAGTTCCATGCCAGCCCCGAAACTCCCCGAGAAACGCTGGTCCATCAATCTAGAAAAATCCATTCAAGAAGCACATTACGCAGACGAGGCAGCGTACAGTGGCCGATATGCGTTTAATCCCGAGAGTGAAAAGGAATTTTTCGTCATCGACACACCACCGCCCTACCCCTCGGGAACATGGCACATCGGTGCTGTTGCCCAGTATTCCATGATCGATGTGATCGCCCGGAGCCAACGCCTCCTCGGAAAAGAAGTGTACTTTCCATGGGGTGTGGACCGGAACGGCATCAACATTGAATTCACCGTGGAAAAAAACACCAAACGCAAGATGAAAACGTATGACAGGGAGGAATTTTTGAATCTCTGTAAAACGACCATTGAATCGTTCACACAAGCGATGCGGAGCACCGCAAAACGCGTGGGCCTCTCGTGCGATTTTTCTCGAGAATACCTCACCGACGCACCGGACTACCGCAGCGTCACACAGTCAATTTTCGTTGAATTGTTCAAGAAGGGCGACATTGTTGAGGACCTCCGCCCGAACATCTACGACCCCGTTGAAGGGACCACGATTGCCGACGCTGAAGTCGAGCGCATTGCACGCAAGACAAAACTCGTGGATGTCCGCTGGACGTGTGAAGACGGAACAGATCTCGTCATCTCAACGACGCGCCCAGAGCTCATCTGTGCGTGCGGAGTAGTGGTTGTTCACCCCGATGATGAACGCTACAGCCACCTTGTCGGCACGAACATATCGCTGCCACTGGACACAGATGGACGACAAACAACGGTCGAAATCCAACAGCACCCATCGGTCAAATCCGAGTTTGGAACTGGAGTATTGATGGTCTGTTCCTTTGGCGATCAAAACGACGTCGCAGTCTTCAGAGAACTCGGGTTGACCCCGTTCCAAGCGATTGACCTTGAAGGGAAAATGACGAACATTTCCGGACCGTTGGGGGGCTTGACGGTTTTGGAAGCACGGGCTCGCGCCATTGAATTGCTTGAGCAGAATGGACGCTTGGTTCAATCCATCGAGCGAGACCAAGACATCCCCGTTTCTGAACGAGGCAAAAACCCCGTTGAAATCATTCTTCTAAAGGAATGGTACGTACGGCAAACCCACATTCAAGACCGCATGCGTGAGCACATCGAATCCATCGCGTTCCATCCGATTCGGAACCGTCAATTTTTACTCGACTGGATGGATAACATCAGCATTGACTGGCCGATAAGTCGTCGGCGATGGTACCACACTGAAATTCCAATTTGGTACAGCGAAGATGAAACAAAGGTCATCGTTCCACCCTCGGGCACCTACGTCCAACCTTGGAAAGATACGCCACCTTCCGGGAGCCGTGTGCTTGACCGGGAAAGCCGTGAGGACCTCGGAGAGTACACTGAAATGATGAGCGCCCTCGGTAGGGTAAAGGGCGAAGAAAAAGTCTTTGATACCTGGATGGACTCATCCAACTCCAACCTTTTCGTCAGCGGCTACCTCAATCACCCAGAGGTGTTCGCAAAGGCCTTCCCAACCGCTCTTCGCCCCCAAGGCAAGGAGATTGTCCGAACGTGGTTGTATTACACGCTGCTCAAATCAACCCTTGTGCTTGACCAACCCGGTTTCCAGCACGTGTGGATCGATGGCCTCGGTATGGACCCCTGGGGTCGCAAAATGAGCAAGTCACTCGGAAACGGAATCGATGCTGATTCAGTGTTGGAATGTGGCTTCGATGGCCGAAGTGGTGCCTGGCAAGTCAAAGGACCCGATAAAACGGTGAAACTTCGGGCAAACAAAATTGGAAGCGAATGTTTCCGGCTTTGGAAAGCGTGCGAAGCGCAAGTTGGCGATGATTTCCACATCAACCCCGAGGAGATTGAAAAGAAGTATTTCGGTGTCTTAACCAAACTGTTCAACGTTGCTCGGTTTGCATCACAATTCGATGTTCCCGAACACCTTGATGAACAGCCCGATAACCTCGCCATTGAAGACCGTTGGATCCTTGCCGAGTTCCAACGCACCATGCACACGGTGAAATCGGCATGGTCAAACCTTGACATTTACAGTGCAACGCAGGCACTCAAAACGTTTGGAACCGGCCTCCTTCCTAGCCACTATCTAGAGATGGTGAAGTCTCGCCTTTACGGCGAGGACAAAGCAGCCGCATGGACCCTCCACCGAATCGTGCGCGACTTCATGGCAGCGTTCAGTCCCGTTTGTCCGTTCTTCACGCACCACATCTCCAGTACCGTGTATGGCCGTTCATCCGTTGACGCGGACGCTTTCCCATCAGCTCCACTCACCGATGTAGCGTTTGATACCGATGAAGGAAGGCGCCTTTGTGGCCTTTCCAACGCACTGCAGGAATTCAACGGAACCACCTGGGCCAAAAAGAAAGAAGCCGGTATTTCACTGAATCAACCCATCGCCGATGTGTCTGTTCCAGATGAATTGGATGAGTTCAAAGCAAGATTGACGCAAATGCACCAACTTGAGTGAATCATTCTTCCTCAAACAACGTTGTTTGACGAGACGATGGAATTTCCAATTGTCCAAGACGAAAGCCAATGAGACGGACACGACTATCAGGGCGAATGTTGGTTGCAAAGAGCCCCTTAGCGAGCCGTTTAAACACGGATTCATCGTCCATTGCCACAGGTATGCTGCGTCCCGAAGTGTGGGTCTCAAACCCGGTGTATCGTATCTTTACTTCAGCAAGCCGGCCCGAAACACCCAGATGTTTCGCTCGTTCCATCACCAACTCAACCAGTTGCTCGAGCCGCACGAGTACCTCAGCATGGTTGTCAAGATCGCGCTCAAAGGTGTGCTCCTTTCCTACTGACTTGCGGCTTCGCAGGGGACTGACGACGGCACTGCTCTCCCCGTCCACCACTCGCATGAACCACTCTGCGAACCGTTCTCCAGTGAGCCGAGAAAGCGAGAGTTCTCCCAATTCATAGAGCTCATCGGCCGTGGTGTAACCCCACTCTGCCAGCTGCGTGGCCCGTTTTGGACCGATGCCTGGTATATCGCGCAGTGAACGGCCTCGGAAGAACACAGACACTTCATCGGGCATGACACGGAAAACACCGTTCGGCTTGTTGATTTCGCTCGACATCTTCGCCACGATTCGCGTGGGTCCAATGCCAAAAGAGGCGGTGAGGTTGACCGCTTCTTTGATCGCCTGCTGAAGTTGACCTGCCAAGGCAAGCGCAGCGTCCCAATCACCGTCAACGGTTTCCGTCACGTCAAGGTATGCTTCGTCGATGCTTGCTTTTTCGAACAACACGGCCGGCCCTCGAAGGCAATCCATCACCTTTCTACTGGCTCGACTGTAAAGGCCCCGAGTCCCTCGGATGTAAACGCCCGGTCCGAAGGGTGAAGCTGGACAACGCCTCCATGCTTCAGAAACGGGCATGGCTGATCGTATACCGAACTGACGGGCTGCGTAATTGCAGGTGGAGACAATTCCACGTCCACGGCCTTGTTTTGGATCGGAGCCGATGATGAGGGGGATGGTCTCATCAAACCCGTGATGGATGGTTTCAACCGCAGCATAGAACGCATCCAAGTCGCAGTGAATCAGAACACGCGGCCCAAGCGCCTCAACGCTGTTGACCTCCTCGACCACGTG
>CAXHCG010000094.1:0-6925 GCA_964014905.1 uncultured Candidatus Poseidoniales archaeon
GATTATCAGCGGTCTCGTGGGCTCGGAGATGTGTATAAGAGACAGGGTGTAGCCATCGCCATCGCTGTCAAGGCACCCGTAAGCGTAGACGGTCAGGTTGCGACGGGTTGAATTGCCCCATTCGGATGGACAAGCGTCGATTTGGATACCTTCTGCGTTTGTGCCGTTGTAGTATTCAGTCCAATTATCGGCGAAACCGTCGTCATCGGTATCGTTGGCTGCACCTTTTCGCTGGGGGAAACGGTCAGGTTTGGTGGCGTTCTGGGATTGGTTGTCACCGTAGCCATCGCCGTCCGTGTCCTCCCACTGCGTACCGTCCAAGGGCCAAACGTCCGCTCCGTGTTCGGTAGCGTTCCATTCGAAAATGGTGCCCTCATCCGAAGGATCGCTTGCTCCATCACCGTCGGTGTCCAAGCAACCGTTTCGATCTCGGTAGGATTCACCATAAGCATACGGACAATAATCACCGAACACCGTGTCGGTGTCGTTGTCGCCATAGCCGTCCCCGTCGTAGTCGTCGTATTGAGAAGCAAGATAGGGGAACAGGTCACCGTTGCCGGCGTTTGGGTCAAGGGCGGTAGCGCAACAATCAACACCGTGGTTGTCCCCAAAGCCATCCCCATCGGTGTCGAGAGCCTGCTTCCAATTGGAATAGTATTCGTCCCCGTCGGTGTAGCCCAGGAGGTTGTCTGACCAACCGTCTTGGTCTCTGTCCTCGCATCCAAAGCGGTCAATCCAGGAGGTCCCTCCTGCGTCATCGCATCCGTCGATGTTGTCCCTGAAGCCGTCGGTGTCGTAATCGTCGCATCCTTGGAAGACGAAGGACGACAATCCTGCATCAGTGGGGCATGCATCCGGAAGAGGCCCCAGAGGGTTGTCGCCGTAGTTGTCCCCGTCACTGTTCATCCACTGGTCGGGAACGCTTGGCATGGCGTCAATCATGTCAAAGACCAAATCTCGGTCTGCATCAGGGTACAGGCGGAGCATGATCACGTCGTTGTCAACTTCGTCCCAGTACGCCATGTGAACGGTCCCGTTGCCATCAACCGTGGCGTGAACCGGACGGGTGGTGACAACATCGCCGAATTGGACCGACATCCAAGGGGCGGATTCACCCGATGCAGGGTCGAGTTCAACGCTGTTGAACATCAGGTGGTGAGTGGTTGGGTCACTGGTCAACAACACCAAATGATTCCCTGCATGGAGAACGTCCCAGGCACCGTTCACCGCCGCTGCCGGGCGTTCAGCCAATGAAGTCCAAACCCCCGTTTGATTCAATCCGTAAATGGATGAGATGGCGTTTCCGCGAACCGCAATCAAGGGGTGGTCGCCCCCGCTCACGTCAAGACGGTATTCGTTGTTGATGCCGCTTGGTTGCGGCGCCGTGTGCTCTTGCCAAACATCGCTCCCGGGCCACAACTCATGGACGCTAAGTGCTCCGTCCGTGGTGAGCGCCACCAGCAAAAGCGAGCCGTTGGCCAAAACAGCCAGTCCGAGTTCGCTGTTTACGTCCGTGTGGTTGGCAACGTCGTGCTTGGTAAGTTCGGTTCCGTCGTACATCCAAACCGCCAAGTTGGTTCCAGTTCCGTCGGAGGAGACGAGGCCAACGGCGAGGGAATTGTTGGAGAGGACAGCGGCAGGATGCTGAATGGACACCGCTTCGCCTTGTTCACCAAGGGTGTCGAGGGTCCAGCTTGTACCCCCTGTTGCCAATTCGAGTTGGGAAGTGGTGTTGTGCCGATAGACAAGGTGGGGCGTGTTTTGGTCATCGACCTGGACTTCAATGGACGAAGCAAGAACGGCGTTTGTGCGAACCAATTCGGAAGACCACCCGCTTGAAGTCTGGGTGGCGGCGTAGATTTGATGGCCGATGCCGGACGTGTAAGCAAGAACTTGTTTGTTATCTCCCGTCGATGTTGAACCGAGCCATTGGCCCATCGTACCCGTGGTTGCAACGGCTTGCTCAACCGCCGTCATGGACGATGTTGAATGAAAGGTCATGTGCGAGGTGTTCTCAATGAACAGCACCGGCTGCCCTGATGCACGGACATCAAAGGAAACACCAAGGTGGCTTGTGTTCAGGCTGATCACAGACTGGTGAACCCACTGGCCACCGGGCGTGCCGTCGTTCATGTGCTCGAGTTTTGAGACATGGGTTCGCAGCGAATCAGCGTGGGTGAACACAAGGCTGGTTTCACCTCGACCGGCGGTTCCAAGCTGCACGTCGCTGACCGAACCCTGGTAGGTGAAAGAGATTGATTCCCAGTCTCGCTCGCTTAACATCAGGTAGGTCAAACCGTACGCATCCCCTCTGTCCGACGAACGCAACGAGTAGAACAACTCACCAAGACCGTCACCGTTCACGTCGCCGTTGCTGGCCATGTGAAGGCCGAGGCGTTCGCTGCTGTTTCCTTCAGCAAGCAATTGACGGTCATCGCTCAAGCCAGTCGCTGAACCGAGGAAGATTTCAATTCGGCCCGAAGAGGACCCCATGCGGCTTGAGACGTAGACGTCGTCGTAGCCGTCCTCGTTAATGTCGCCCGCTGCGACGATGGATTCACCAATTCGAGAATTTGGCGTCGACGGAGAAAATTGCCAATCGGCCTCTCCCGGAAGGGACTGATCTGTCCCTTCGAAGAGCCAGAGGGAACCGGCACCAAACTCTTCCGTTCCGTTCAGCGGCTCGGTGATGATGTGCTCGTCAAAACCGTCCCCGTTCACGTCGCCTACGCAGGTCACTGACAACCCAAAGAGGCGCCCTTGGAGCAACGAAGTAAGGGTGTGGTCCGCTGAACCATTGTAGCCGGTTGAAGAACCGAAAAAGTACTCCACCGACGAATAGGAGATGGTGTTCTGATGAGAACCGGTGTTGCCAACGATGAGTTCATCATAACCGTCGTTGTTGACATCGCATCCTTCCAAGGAGCGACCAAACAAATCTCCGTCTTGAGTTTGGGTGACGTTGCGCAAGGGGAACAAGCCCGTGCCGTTGCCAGAGTAGAGGTTGACCTTGCCCTGATCGGTCTGAGATGCGCTCACGACGGCACTGAAATTGCGAGCCGTGGCGGCAAGAACATCGCCACCGCTGGGTTGTTCGAGTGCGGCAAGGGTGTTGCCCAAGGACTCGTTGTAAATTCCCGTGATGTTTGACCAAGGCATAGGGGAGAGGCCCGACTGGTTTCCAAGGAACACATGGATGAGCCCGTGGCGTGCCTGAGGGTCACCGGTTGGAGCCCACCCCGGTGAACCGATCGCTAGGTCGACCATTCCATCGCCGTTGAAGTCGCCAATGTCCATGCCTGCTCCATAACGGGCCCCGTCATTCTCGCCTGCGAAAATGAGGTCAGGAAGGGCAGAGAGTCCTCCTGATGAGCCATAATGAACGTTCACTCTTCCGTTGCCTTCCATGGCGATCACGTCGGCGTCTGGCGTCGAGACCACAAGGTCATCATAACCATCGTGGTTGACATCGGCCATGAGCATCAAGCCTTCTTCTTCATCCATCTCGCCTTCCAGAGCGTCGGATGGTGTTGGGTCAATCCTTCCAGAATCCTGGCCGGCCAGCGACCGAATGAGGTTGATGGAGAAGGCGGAACCGGTCTGTGTTGCCGTGGCGACCTGTTCGATGTTGTTGGCGTCGAGGTCCATGCCGAGGGCATCCACGAGGTCGTCGCTCTGCAAGAGAACTCGACGATCGTGATCTGCACCGTTAACCCTGAGAAGGATGATTTCATTTGTCGATGCGTGAGAATACAAAACGTGAGCAACGCCGTCTTCATCGATGGAGAGTTTGAATTGCTCGCCCACCGGACCTGCGTCCAACAAAGCGTGCGTCCAGTAAGCGCCGCTGAAGTTCACTTGGTGCAGCGAACCCGTCGAGGTCCTCATCAAACCCCACTCCAACCCTTGGGTCGTAATGTCGAGCGCAAGATGGGTTGGTGAAACATTTTCGAGGATGGTACGGGTGTGGTATTTTGCGGTTTCATACCCTTCCACGTTTTGGTTTGATGTTGCATAGCGGCCCATTTTGAGGTCGTCGCCATCGGCGTAAAGCACGCGTGGAAGTTCGTTTGCGGTCACGCCGATTGCGCAATCAACCAGGGTCGAAGCGTTGGCCGTGGCAACGGTGTCAACCAGCGTGTCGGTCCACACTCCGGTGGGTCGATGAATGGCCGTGCGGACCGTCCCCTCTTCTGTGCTCCAACAGAGATGTGTTTTGTCGTAGCGAGACAATTTCATGTCGGGCGTTCCGTGATGTTCACCGTACGAGAGGTTGAGTGCATGGCTGGACCAGAGGTCGAGCATGGACTCTTCCCGAACGGCCACCTGAACCAATCCATCTACGTCAATGGTCATTCCACCAAGGTCGTGGCCGTGACCGGACGCAACGGAAAACGGACCACTGAACTGCACGGGTTCAGGGTCGTCAAGGGCTGAATTGGCAAGGTTTGTCGAGAAGAGCGGTCCCATGAGGGACAGAATGAAAATCAAAACGAGCATGATGCTTTTCTTTCCATTTTTCTGAAAAACATCATCCGCCATGGCGTAAGCACGGCCGCCAACCTTGAAAATCATTGTTCACGCCTGACTTGACCCCCATAGGGGGTCATCACCGCTTGGAAATGTGCACCGCTGCTTTGAGAAAGGGTGAGACCCTCGCCGTCCATGTGGCAGGCCAAACATGCGTCGTGTTCGCCGCCGGAGAGTGGGCTGCTGATGAGGTCGTCCAGTCGTTGGTCGACCAAGCGGAGGCGGTCTTCGCCTGCGACGGCGCCCTGACCGAATGCCTTCGAAGAGGCATCCTTCCTCGAGCCGTGATTGGCGACATGGACAGTGTTGAACACGATCTATTGGAGCGTTACAGAGCCAACGGGGGCCTTGTTCAGCACGAACCCGGTCAAGACACCAACGACCTAGCAAAAACACTGACTTGGGTGGAACAGCAAGGCATCACAGGTTGCAGCATCATTGGAGCTACTGGGGGAGACCCGCAACATGAATGGGCGAACCTCATGACGTGTGCGGATTCGAAGTTGGACATACGGTGCGAGGGTTTGCACCACGTCTACCGATTCATAAAGCCCGATGTAAATCATTCTATAGAATTGATTGAGGGGGCTATTTTTTCCATGTTTGCCATCCCGGAAGCCCACGGAATACTGCTCTCGGGAGCACATCACGAACTCAAGAATACATCCATGTCGCTCGGCTCACGAGGGTTGCACAACGTTGCCACCGCATCGAGGGTGAACCTATCGTTCAAGCGAGGTCGGTTGATGATGGTCCATCCTCGCTTGGGTTCGGAGGAGGAAGGAAGGAACGGAGCATAGCCGAGTAATCTTCGACGCCGTCCCAGTCCTGTGATTTTTGGTCAATTCGTGCCTTTTCCAGGGTTGCTTCCAACCCACCCCAGTCCTCGATCAACTTGAGCTTAAACGCAGCTTTTGGCGTATAACCCGGGAGGAAATTTCGCCACAAGAAAGGGATTCGACCCGGTGTGACTTGGTTGACAATGCGTACGATGGAGGTGTTGCACGTGGTGAGGAGGGAATGGTACCATTCTGGATTGACGGCGAGGTCGTTTAATTTTTGAATCATTCCCATCAAGAGTTCCTTGTTTTTTCCGGGTGGTGTCATCGCTCTGAACATGTAGTCTTTGTTGCCGCGTCCGTGGGTGCGCAATCCAGTGACGTCCCGTTCAAAGCCAACGAGAAGATAGAGTTCATACGCACGCCACAAGCCGTCCCAAGGGTGGTAGCGTTCACCTTTTTCCCGGCGAGATTCAAAGGAAAATGAAAGGCAGGTACCTTCACCAAACTCGAACGTGAGGTACGTGTGGGCCAACCCCTTTATCGAATGGAAATGGTCGACGATGAACCAAACGTCCTTCAGATCGTCCAAGTCAACGTGAACCTCGTCAGCCCAATTTTCATCGCGGTCTCTGGTGGTCCGCCACGTGAAATCACGGACGTTGTGAAAGGTGATGCTTGACCCGTCCACCGTGGCGGTCGTCAAATGCTCACAATCGGCAGCCCATTCCAGTTCCAACGAAGGCTCAAGCGGGCGAATACGCGTGCTCCAAACATACACCAATCGAACGCCGACCAGCGCAGCCAACGCTCCAAGCGCCATCATCAATCCGAGGACCAAATCCATCTATTCCCACCTGTGCCAAATGCGCCATTCTTGGTCCCACCAATCAAGCCCGCCTCCGGGGTGTTGGCGCCAAAGGACCCCCTGATCGTCCACGGTGGTTGGCAGACCTTGCGTGTCCGGTGAGCCATCGCCCAGAACTTGTGGCGTCGGGCCAAGCGAAGGCAATTCAAGAGCGTCAGGCTCTCGATTTCGAACCAATAAAATGAACACTACCACGGAGACGACCAGCGCCAAGGCTCCGATGGAGAACCATCCGACGGATTCGGTTTCCGTCTCGGGACCAAGGGAAGTCGATGGCAAACCTTCCCGTTCTTCAGCGTCCAAATCAGGACCTGGAAGGCGAATGAGGTTGGTCCCTTCCGTTGAAGAAATCAATTTCTCAGTGATGACCTCGAGCGTGATGAGGTAAGCCCCGGCAGGAAGGTTGGAACAGTCCAACGCCGTGGAATTCGCACCTGCCACAACCTCGCCTTTGATCCTCCAAACCTTGGTCAGTCCCGCTGGAGAACGGCCGTCGGATGCGTCCATGCGAACATTGCAAGGTGTTTCAGTGGTGTTTTCATGACCTGTGACAGCCAATGTGAAAAGGGGAGCAGGACGGTTTTCTATCGTAAAATTAAGGGTGCTTTCAGCGGTCTGGCCAAGCCCGTTTCGGTAGGTTTCCTTGAGTTCATAATCTCCGGCAGGCCATGAGGAACAGTCCAAGGTGAGATCGGAGTCAAGGCTGTCTCTTATACACATCTGACGCTGCCGACGAAGGTTCGAGTGT
>CAXHCG010000095.1:0-6897 GCA_964014905.1 uncultured Candidatus Poseidoniales archaeon
GATGGGGGTTTCAGAATCGCCGGTATCAAAGCCCATTGATTGGAGTTCTTTACGGAAGTAATTCGTGTTCTCCCAAAGGCGAGCATGGTGCTCAGGTTCATCCATCAGCACTTCAATCGCCGCTTTTTGTGCAGCCGCCACGCCGGGTGGCTGCGATCCGGAGAGCAGCCATGACCTTGAGTGGTTCAGGGCGTGGGTTCGGGTCATTTCGGTCCCAGCAAGTATGCCCCCCTGCACTCCGAGCGCCTTGGAAAACGACCCGGTTTCAAAGTCCACTTTCCCTTGAAGTTTGAAATGGTCAACGATGCCAGCGCCGGTTTCACCCAGGACACCCTCACCGTGGCAGTCGTCGACGTAGACCATCGCACCGTATTCTTCCGCCAACGCCGCCACTTCATCCAGAGGTGCAATGTCGCCATCCATGGAAAAGACCCCGTCGGTAATGATCAATTTTCGTTCAGCAGCCTCGTTGGCTTTGAGAACGGCTTCCAATTCACCCATGTCGTTGTGGGCGTAGACCGCTCGGGATGCTTTGGTCAAGCGAACGCCGTCTATGATGGAGCCGTGATTTAATTCATCCGAGATAATGACGTCCTTTGGACCTGAAACAAGGGACGGGATCAGGCCGACATTCACGGTGTAGCCTGCGGAGTAGATCAACGAAGCCTCAACGCCTTTGAATTCTGCCACTTTTTTCTCGGCTTCGAGGTGGATGTCCATCGTTCCAGCAATGGCACGAACTGACCCGCTTCCAGCCCCGTACTTTTCGGTCGCGTCCTGCATGGCCCCGACCACTTTTGGATGGGTGGTCAAGTTGAGGTAATTGTTGGCAGAGAGCATAATCGTGGGCTTGCCGTTCATTTGACAGCGAGGCACGTTGGGGCCTTCAAGGGTTGGCGGCTCCCACAACAGCGACTGCTCGTTGAGTTCGTCAAAGCGGGCTTTCATCCAAGACATGTCGCCGGGCATGGTGCATCTCCAGCCTTGGCTGAGGCACGGTGCTTCAAGGTCTTTTGTCTGCTCACTGGTCAAAGACCAGTTGGCGAAGAAGCGTTTCTTCAATCTCAACGGCTTCTCCACTCCTCACGCCAAACATGTTGAGGTTGAGGCCACCAATTGAGGTGCGATGCAAACCCTCCACGGTGTAATCAAGAGCGGCAAACATGCGCCGAACTTGACGCTTTTTCCCTTCTGAGATGGTCAATGAAACGAGGCCTTCGTCGTCAATTGAAACCACGGCTGGAGCGGTGGTAAAGGGCGTGACATCGCCGTTGACCTCGAGGTCAATGGTCAGTCCTTTGGACAACGTTTCCATGTCGTTGGGTTGGAGTTCACGGTCGAGTCTGACGGCGTAGGTTTTCTCTACGTGCTTGTCCGGCGAGGCGATGTCGTGCACGATGTGGCCATCGGTCGTCAGCAACAGCAGGCCCGTGGTTTCTTCATCCAGCCGTCCAACCGTAAGAAGTCGGTCAAAAATTGAATCGTTGACCACCTCACGAACGACGCTGAAGACCGATCGTTTTCCAAGCGCACGTTCGTGTTTGTTGAGCCTCGAACAGATGAACCCTGAGGGTTTGTTGAGCACGAAGGTGTGGTGCAACCCCGGCAAACGCAGCGCTTCCCCCTTCCATTCAACGGCCTTGGTGTTGGCGTTGAACTGAAATGAAATGTCTTTGACCATTGAGCCGCCGACGGTAATTTCACCCGACCAGATGGCCTCTTTTACATCCCTCTTTGAGGCAAAGATGCCGGTTCGTGAAAGGAATTGATGGAGTCGAACTTTCACGGGCCTCGTTCAATCGTCCCTCTTCCGGCATTTATCGTTTCTTCAAGCACCATCCATGGAAGCAGTGTGTTTGTCGTTCTTGCCCGTCAAACCATTAGCGTTATAATACCACGACGGTGAAAAATCATCATGCCCACCTCCCGCCGTGCGTTGGCGCTGACTGCGTTTGTCTTGCAATTGCTCATGGTTGGTGCCACCGCCTCACCGTTGGCAGAAACCGCCAACCCTCTCGGTGATGCTTCAAAAATGAACACCGACCTCATCGAACGACTCGACGAGGTCAACGATGCCACCGTTTTGCCGATCATCTTCCAACTGTTCTCTCCTGTCACCGAGCACGACGAGGCTTACATGGGCCAGCTCGGGATGGAGGTTCTGGGACACGCTCCACGTGTTGATGGTGGATTGGTGGAAGGCGCCGCCATTGACGTCCGCCGCCTCTCAACGTGGGACCGTGTCGAATACCTCGAACTCGATAAGCCCCTGGAATTCTTCTATCTCCCAAGTGAATGGGGAGGGCAACCCGAACCTGGTATTTTGATGCACGAAACCACTCACGTCGTCCGGGCAACGGATGCTTGGGACCGAGTCATCATCACGCCGTCCGGTGAAATACAGCGCGAAGTCGACCTGTCCTTTACCGAATGGGACGGCGATGGAACGGCCATTGTTGACCTTGACACCGGTGTTGACGCCGGCCATCCAGACTACGATTACTTGGAACCATGGGCAGGAGAAAAGACACTCTATTCTGCCAAATACGGGCCAAGCGGATGGGTTGAGACCCGCAACTCCGACACCTCTTCGGGACACGGCACACACGTAGGCGGGACCATTGCCGGGAACGGAGACGCCTCGGCGGGACGTCGTGCAGGGGTTGCAAAGGGCGGACAACTCGTGGCCCTGGGTACAGGAGACGGGGCCTCCATCTTCGCTGCCGAACAAGGCCTTGAGTGGACGTATGCCCACTCCGTCCCCGGACAGAACCCCTACCACATCCGTGTTGTCTCCAACTCCTGGGGCACCAACGGCGACTACGACCCCAACGGGGTCATCGCTCAGTTGACCGACCAGTTGACCTACGACAACGGCGTTGCCGTCATCTTTGCAGCATCCAACTCGGGTGGCTCCGGCGCTGAATGTTCGGGCGATCTCCGAACCAATGTGTACGCCAACACACCTTCGGCCATTTCGGTGGCGGCGCTTACGCACGATGGAACGCAGATCACCTCGTTTTCCTCTCGGGGGTGCATGAACCAGCAACACACCTGGCCAGACGTGGGCGCACCCGGTCGTGACATCTGGGCAACAGCCCCTCGTGGAACCGCCATTGACGCCTCTACCCGAACCCAAGGCGACCTCTACTACATGGCGATCTCAGGAACGTCCATGGCGACCCCTCACGTAGGTGGCATGGCCGGAATCCTGCTCGATGTCGCCCCGTCCTTGAAGGCGGCGGATTACCACCGAGACGACCACGACTTCGGCGACAGCTTGGTCGGAGGAGACGGAACGGCCGCTTACGGTCAGTTTGAGGACTGGAACGAACGAAACAACAGCCGTGTTCACGAAGTTGAACTCATCCTTGAATTGACGGCTCGCTACGAAGGCATGGACAATTCCTGTGAAGCCGGAAACGACGAAGATTCCTGCGCCGACATACCTGATGAATGCTACCGAAGCGCCACCGGGGAATGCCATGACTGGCGCGTCGGCCATGGTTTGACCGATGTTGACGCTGCCGTTGCTTTGGCCCGAACCCTCCAGCTCATGAGGGACCAAGACGCCGATGGCATCGTTGACCATCCCGAATACACCGTCTGGGACGCTTACGACATCTACGACGGCATGATGACCACGGCAACCATTCCTGCGAACACCGATCGCGTCCGCCACGCCTGGAAAGGCGACTGGAACCACTTCAACAACGGCCAAACAGGAGCCGTCTACTACACCGAAGACTCCCATTATGTTTGGATTCCAAACGGAACCACCCGGCTTGAAGCGACCTTCACCGCCACTGAAGTTGACCTTGATACAGGTCAAGCCGGTGCCCTTCAACTCGCCATTGACCTTGGTGAGGACGGCAGCGACGATGCCCAGGGTGAAGGAAACCGCGTGGCTGATTCATGGTACTACGACCTCTCTGTCGACGAATCGGCGTGGGGCCAATGGGCTCACTTTGACGTCTCGGGTAGTGCCGTCACCCTCTGGGGGTTCCTCGGCGACATTGAATTCTTTGAATCAAGGGTCCCGTACACCGTGGACGTGATGCTCACGATGGACCTCTCGCAACCGGTCAACATTGAATTTGAGCAGCGGCCTGATTTCTACTCCGACCTGAACCCTACCACGCCCTCTGAGAACTACGACAATTCAATGGACGGCATGCTCACGTTCACCCGTCAAGCCTACGACCAAGCGACGGTCGTTTCACTCATCAAGCCGAAGGACACGGGGACCGACGCTGGCGACAGCGCTGGATTCTTTTCGTCGCTTGGCGGATTGATCGCTGACCATCCGCTCGCCGTCATCTTTTCCCTCCTGATGCTCTTGGGCGCTGCAGGAACCGCTGGATACGCGGTTCGTCTCCAGACCAAGGAAGAGGCTGAAGACGCCATCCTCGTGGCTGAACTTGAAGAGAAAGATTGAGGGTAGGGCCCTCGGTCTCGGACTGATGCTCCCCCACGAGGCGTTCCAAGCATGGTACGGTTCGCATGAGGTTGACCTGGGTTGGTTGGAGAAACCCTCACGCCATCAATTCCGATGGAGGCTGCCAACCAATGCATGGATCACCGCCACGCGGCAGTTCTCCACTCCAGCAGCCCTGCAGAAGGTTTTGCGAAACTACGGGCCGAGGGATGTCTATGTCGGTACATCGGCATGGTTAACGCCGGTCAACCTTCCAAAACGGAGCGACCAAGCGTCGGCCCCTCCGGTTTTGATCGATCATCTGGTCGTTTTTGACATTGATTTTCGCCCTTTTTGCTACCGACGTTTGGAACAGGCCAGAAAAGCCACACTCGCCCTCCTCACCTGGCTTGATGACAACGAAGACCTGTCGTTGAAATCCATCAGTTACAGCGGCGGCAAGGGGTTCCATCTGATCTTCACCGACAACGACCGAACCTTGTTTTCAATCCCTGACCCCAGGGAACGCGAGGATGCCGTAAGGGCTTCACGCCAAGAACTTCTCCAGCGGGTGTTGGACCAGGGCTTTCCCGTCGACCCTACCGTAACCGCCGACACCCGTCGAATCATCCGCTTACCGGGTAGCCTCCATGGCACCACGGGTTGGGCCTGTACCCGCATCGCGAGGGAAGACCTCTGTCAGCCGTTGAAAACATGGGTGGCGACCCTGCCAAGGCATTCCAATGCCAGCAAACTACGGTACTTCCCGTACGGACCAAGGAACTTGTTTCAAGCCCTTAAACCGCAGAGAGCAAAACGCGAAAAACGGAAAAAGTCCAAGCAAACCCACACACAAACCGAGTCTCAAACCATCCTTCAATGCAGCACGCAGGTGGTCGGTACAAAGGGACGGAGTTCCTTCATGGCCTGGGCTCCAAAACGTTGGACGGACGCCCACAAAACAGCCGTTGCAAAGCGCTTGAAGAAGTTGTCATGGGGACCCGTTCACTGTTTTGAACATCTCGGACAAACCTTGTTGTTATCGCCACGAGCCATCCCCAAAGAACAACTTGCGAAAGAGGTCGCCAACATGGGGTGGCCCGGTTTAGCAACAGAGATCAACAACCTCGGACATGCATGGGTGGACGTTTCACCGGCCTTGGAGGAAGAAGAACATGAGCAACATGAGTTGGTCCACACCGGGACGCTCGAGGAAGCTGGAGAAGGTGGAGCAAAGGTCCCGTGGTCGTCGACGCATCTTGAGATGCTACGTCGGCTTGGTGTGGACATCGACATCGGCGAGGATGAATGTTCAGGACGACCTGACCCCGCCTTGCGCGTGGTTTCCAAGGCATGAACGATTATAGGCTGCCAAATGCAATGCCTTTTTGCCCAAGAGAGCCGAAAGGCGATGACCTTACCTCCGGACCAGAGGAGACACCAACCGACTGCGGGGCCCGGGCAGCCCCGCAGTCATTGAGATGATCACATGGGAATCCTGCAACGACTCCTCCGAATGTTGACCGGCGGAGGTTCCTCCCCCAGCCAAACCTACAGTTTTGGTAGCCCAAGCGGCGGCTACAGCGGAAACTCGTACTCCGGGGGCCATTCTTACAACCGAATCACCAACATGCTCGGAACGACCGGCATGAGTGAAGCCGATGTTCGAGCCCAGTTGGCTTCAAGGTATTTCTCCGAAGGAGACATCAACAAACTGTGTGCAACCCCAAGCTTCCGTCAGCTGATGGGTTGGGGTTAACTGGCACATTCATACCAGTAAACACGGGTCAAGAACAATCCGATTCGTCGGGTGAACACTTATGTCGTTGGCCTCCGATGTTTCAGCATGGCAAGTGCAGGAACCCTCGCTCTGATGTTGATGTCGCTGTTGGAATTTTTTGGCCTCGATACCGCCGATGTGTCCCGTATTCTTGAAATGTTTTTCGACGCGATTGAGACCGCTATCGGCTTTCTGATCCTCGGGATTTTAGGTTTGATCTACCTGTTGGGCCTGATTCCAAACCCGTTCCCATGGGCGCTCTCGACGTTCCTGTGAAATGCATTAACATTGGGAATTCTCGACCGTTAAACCCTGCTCAGGGGTAAATTCTCGTCGTTGACCAAGCATGTTCTCCTTTGGTTAAGACGATTCTCTCATGGAGCCGAAACGGTTTACCGTTCCAATATTCGATTTTATCGACAAGAATGGTAAACCCACCCCAAAATGTCGGGGTCGGAACGGTTTGACCGGAGAATTGTTCCTCATGACGGCGAAAGTCTTGGTGCAGCCTGTCCATCGAGGCCAACGCCGTGCTTTGTTTCGACGCCCAGGCTGCGATTTTGCTGTTTCTTGGTCGGCTTTGGTAGTACTCCTCAACCATGTCTCTCGGCATTTCGGCAGCCGTTCCTTCGATACGTACCTGCCGACCTAATTGAGGCCACCACAACGTCGAAGAGGTCCGCTGCGTAGCAAAAATATC
>CAXHCG010000096.1:0-6879 GCA_964014905.1 uncultured Candidatus Poseidoniales archaeon
ACCTCGCTGAGTGAAGAGGCTAGAATTCAACGAGAATTTCAGCGAAGTCGGCCCACATGGTTGTTTGCGCTCAGCCTCTTTATCGCTTCAACCGCTCTGCTTTCGCCGCTTCTGCAAAACCTTGCCTTCGGCGTTGATTGGATCGGGTTTGCGATGCTCACCCAACAGCTCGTCTTGGACGGAAATCTCACTCTACCCGGCACCAACGATGGCTTTTGGACCTATCCGCCGGCCTATCCGTCCGTTGCTGCTTGGGTGGTGGAACTCACCGGGATTGATGCGGGTCATGCTGTGTTCCATCTTGGCCACTATACCCTCTTTGTTTTGCTTTTGGGCATCATTGGAGCGATGGATCGCCACGGCGCTGGCGCCCACGCGATGTTCGCCATGGGGCTAGGATTTGGCTTGTTTGCGAAAACCTTCGATTCAGGGTTCCCGAGCGTGGCCAGCCAACTCGGATTGGTCGTGGGTATTTTGGTTCTCTTTCGGCACGCTGAACAACGGCAACGGCACCATACGCTCGGCCTCTGTTTGGCCCTCTATTCGGTTGCCCTGATTCATCCCACCGGAGCCATCTACCTCTCTCTGCTGTTGTTGAGCCACGTCATGCACGGTTTAGCGATGGACAACGAAGAACACCGCGAACTGTTGAGGAAACTGATGTACATTTCATCGGCCTTCATCACGATTGGTTTTGCCGTGGCCTTGCTCGTCATCGCCCCGAGGCTGTTCGATGAGGCGGTGTTTTCCGAATACGGTTGGCAAGGTGGACGCCCCCTTCTGGTGTACAACGGTGTGTTGTTAGCGTTCGCCGGCGTGGCTGCCTACGGTTTACGCTCAACGCTGGAAGGCCGCATCGCCATAACGTGGTTTGCTCTTTTATGGATTCTCAGCGTGGTTCACCTGGTGGAAGGATTGCGGTTCATTCCCGTTCTATCGCTGCTTTCTTACACCCTGTATTCCATGGCCCTCCATGCGTTCCATGTCCCTTTGGCCGTGTTGGTTGCTTGGTGGTGGTCACCCAACACTTCGCTCACGCCGGTTGACGATTCGCCCGTCAAACCGTGGGTCATGCCGCAGCCGGTTTCAATGGCCCTGGTTGGACTTGTCCTTCTTGGCTCTCTCATGGCCCAAACGGTCGCCGTTAGTCTGGCCGAACACGACGAGTTGTTGGCGGTTTCACCGGGAGACTTGGCGTTGAGGGAAGCGTTGGCGGACATCGAAGGAGCGCTGTACACAGAAAACATGCACTGGGGATACGTTTGGAATGCACCGAACCAGGTTGATGTTACGGCCATCCCCACGCTCGGACTGGTCCACCTCGATGCCAGCGAACAGGCAGCGGCGACGCAGGCGATGTTTTACGACAACACGACCTACTTCATCGAACACAACATGCTCCATGCGCTGACCTCTCCGCTGGGAACGATGCAATGGACACTGGCCACCTCACCGTACTGGGGCATTGAAGCCCAATCGGACGGAGCGACGCTGTGGGGTTTGCAGCCGGATGGAGACGGCAAGGTTTTGCTCCTGGATGGAATTCATGAATCGGATTGCACCGCCTGCGAGAATCGGCTTGACCCGTGGCGCAACCACAAATTCAGAGATCCGATGGGACTTGGAGACGACCGGCCGTTTCTCCCCGAAGGCACGGATGGTACGCTGTTCATCAGCGCACCAGCCAATGCGGTTGAGATGTGTTTCATTTACGAGGTGATCGGGTCCACCGGGGGGCTTTACCTCCAAGCATCAAACGGTCTCGAACGCCCGTTCCATGGCCTTCGCACCGATGCAGGCTATCACCAAGCCTGTTTCAATGTTGAAAATGGAAGTGAATTGACCGAATTGGTGCTCGAATGGGACCGACCATCGCCGGACCGTTGGCTCAACCCGCTGGGATTGTCGGGGCGAGACACGGTCTTGTTTGACCGGACCGGCGTCAAACCTCAGTGGTTCACGTGGTCAACCGGGGAATGAACGGTAAACACCATGTGCAAGGAAACCAGCGCACCCACCATGGAACACCTTGTTGTTCTTCTTCCCGTCCTCAACGAGGAATTGGGTTTGGCTTGGGTCTTGGACCGTATACCCTACGCCAAACTCAAAGGCATGGGGTACAGAACAACGGTACTGGTGATGGACGGCCACAGCACCGATGCAACCCCGGCCGTGGCCGAGGAGTATGGCGTGTTGTTTGTTGAGCAAGACGAAACGGGGAAAGGAAGTGCGATTCGCCATGGTTTTCGAGAAGCCGTCCAACTTGAGGCGGACGCTGTGGTCATGATGGACGCCGATGGCACCTACGCACCCGGGGAAATGACGTCGTTGTTGAAGGCGCTTGACAAGCACAGTGTCGTCATCGGGGACCGATTAAACGGAGCGATTGCTCCTGAAGCGATGACGCGTTTAAATTTCATCGGCAACCACCTCTTGACCTGGTTCGCAACGGCCCTTTTCGGCGCAACAACCTCCGACGTTTGTTCGGGGTACTGGGCCTTTCAGAAGGAAGCCATACACGCTCTGAAACTCAACAGTCAATCCTTCGAAATTGAAGCGGAGATGTTTGCGAGCATGGTTCATCAAGCCGTGCAATTTGGATTCATTCCCATCAGTTATGGACCCCGTATCGGTGAAGCAAAACTCGGTTCAACGGCGGATGGTTGGCGTATTTTGCGGAAGTTGGTCACTCGACGAATCTTCCCTGTACCGTTGTTGTAAGCCCTGCCAAGGACTCAAAACCACCGAAGCCTTGGGCGTGCCATGCAACGGCTGAATGTCGCTGTTTTGGGCGCTGGTGGTCTCGTTGCTCAACGCCTCCAGCAGCGGTTGGCCAACCATCCATGGTTTGCGTTAACCGCCGTTGCTGGCTCTCCTCGATACTTGGGTGCATCGTTGGAAGACGTTCCGTGGTTGCTGGGGGAGGAACGACCGATGCTTCCACCTCTCTCGGTGGTTGATGTTTCCAATCCTCAAACCGTCAAGGATCTGGCCCTTGCCGGCGTGAGCGTCGCTTTTTCTGCCCTGCCCGGTGAAGAAGCAAAGCAAATCGAACCAATGTGGGTGGAGGCTGGCATCAGGGTGTTTTCAAACGCCAGTACCTATCGACGCAAAGAGGGCGTTCCTCTCGTGATTCCCGAACTTAACCCTCAAGCCCTCGTTGAGCAAAGCAGCGGTCAACTTCGCCATGCATGCGCCACAAATTGCACCCTGCTCCCCCTCATCCTCCCCCTCGCTGCGCTCGACAACGCCTACGGTTTGCAACGCTACACCATGCGCAGCGAACAAGGCCTCTCCGGCGGTGGGCATGCCTACATGGAGCAAGCCATCGAACAAGGCAAGGTCAACCCAAGCATCCCGGGAGAGGCAGAAAAGACGGAGGCAGAATTGAACCACGTCCTCGGTTGGAGTGGAGAGGCGAGCTTGCGTTGCGAGCGAATCATGCGTCTGGACGGACACCACGTGTTTGTTGAGGCAAGATTTGACAGCGAGGTAAGCGAAGAGGACGTGCACGAAACCCTCTCAGCATGGTCACAAGCACATCGGATGAACCACCTCCCAAGCGCACCGCACCAACCCTTGATGTTGACCCCCTCAATCGATGCGAGCGCCCATCTTTTCGCCGATGGAAACGGATTCCCTCAATCGCCAAACCCCGCCACTGAACGGGCGGCGGGTATGGCAGTGGTGGTCGCCAACCTTCAATGCCCGAACCAAAACACGGTTTCGTTTGAAGCGTTCAGTCACAACACGATTCGGGGAGCAGCGGGCGGTGTTCTGCTCCTTGCAGAACTTGCTCACAGCATGGAACTGCTGTGAAGCAAACCAACCCACCCGTAGGGTAAAAGGTCGGGACCACCTCCTCGTTACGGGTGCAGAGATGGGAATAACCGCCATGATTCCTGACATGACCGTCGGCCAGCTCATGAACGAGGCGTCCGCCCGCTGGGGGGAGATTTGGGACCCGCATGCAACCCGCATGACCTTGCTGATGCTCTGCCCTCGAAAGGAACGCAAAATGCTGGAACTCCACGGCGATATGATCGACCATGGGCAACCCGTGATTTCGGTGTTTCATCGCCCTCGTGCCGAGGCTCATCTCCTCAAGGAGCAGGGTTTTGACCCGCGGGCTGCTTCGTTCATGTTCGTCAACATCGCGACCGCAGACATGGGCCCGTGGATGCAGCAACTCATCAACACCGAGGGATGGCTTCGAAATTCAATTCAATTGGCTTCGACGCCTTTCTCGGTTGGTTTGCCCTCTCAACGGCCATTTGAAGCGGTTCAAACGCTCTGCTTCCGGCACCCCTCACTGCCCTCCTTGGAACAGTATTATCTTCCATTCCCTGCTGAATCCCTTCCCGGAAAATGCTTCGTCAGTCTGCCCCGTAGGGCGGCGGCTGAAATGGCTCGTCAACAAGCGGAGGTGCTTGGCGTGGGCCGACTCGAAAAACCTGCACCACCCCAGCCCGAACCCGTCGCTCCACCTGCACCAAAACCTCCTGAAGCACCGGTTGTTGCGAGTGAACCCGAGGCTGCACCGGTTGAAGCCACACCGGCCCCCGAAGCGGAACGCTCCGAGATTGAACAAGCCGAAGTCCCCCTCCCCCCTGGCAGCGCATCCAAGGCTCCATCCGAAGAAGTGGAAGAGCGAATACCGCTCCCCGCAGCAGCAACTGAGCCGGAATCCAACGAAACGCACGAACAAGATGAGACCAAAGCGGTTGAACTTCCGGAAGTTGAAGAGGAAGCGATCGAACTTTCTGAGATGGAAACCGAATTGCGTGCTTTTTTCCAAGAACTCATCGATGCTGGTTTGGAACCCTCCCAGTTCATGGACGACCCCAGGTGGGAAGACATTAGCGAGCGAGCCATTGCTGAAGGACTCGAGACCTGGCCCATCTTGCTTCAGATGACGGCCATGCAGTGAGAAGGTCTAAATCAAACCATGAAGACGTATTTGATGAGGGAGCAGCATGGGATTTTGCATCAACTGCGGACAACAACTCGCTGATGGCACCCGGTTCTGCCGATTCTGTGGCAATCAACAGCCCGGTGAACAACTTCTCCAAAGGCTGCGCATCGAGGCTCAACAAATCCAAGCCATGCGGATGCAAATGCAGTCCCAGCAGCCACAAGGCAACCCCTACCAACAACGACGTTGGTGAGGCGAATGCGCCCGAAACATCTGGCCATCAGCCTCTCAAAACTCGCCCCCCACCCGTGTGAAAACGTGGGTCTTGAACAATACGCAACGGAAGGAGATTTGGCATCCTATTGGATGTTGGCAGTGGACGAGCTTGATGGATTTGAGGAAAAATCCGTGGCGGACATGGGAGCCGGAAACGGCATCCTCGGAATCGCCGCCTTGCTCTTGGGCGCTGCGAGGGTGGTGTTTGTCGAAACCGACCCGTCGGCCATCACCGTCCTCGAGGACAACATCGCTTCACTCCATACCGATCTGCAAGCAAAGGCTGAGGTTGTCTGCGCGACGGTTGGCGTGGATGACGTGCCGCTTGACGGCGTTGACATCATCGTGATGAACCCGCCTTGGGGTGTCAGCGAGAAAGGGCCGACAGGGCCTTTTTGGAAACGGCCTTTTCCTCAGAAGCCACAGCGGTGCATGTCCTCCACAGCGACCGAGCCTCACACCTCGAACCGTTGGCAAAGGACCACGACTGGTGGGCAGAAGCGGTTCTCAGAACGGAGTTCCGACTTCCTGCGACGTACGAACATCATGCCCAACGAAAAGGGAAAACCGATGTAAAGTGCTGGCGTTTTTTCCGAGAAGGCAACGCTCAGTTAGCACTTGATGATGATGCGTGAACCATAAGGGGGGTTCAAAAGGAGGGAACCCTCCCGTCAAATCAGCGAACAACGTGCGACCCATCTCGGGCCATGTTTGCGTATGGAATGAGAATTATGACGGCGAGCCTCGTCACCCCTGGAAGCATCATCGCCAAGGAAGGCGAACACGAACACGGCGAAGGCACCGCCATTGCAGGAGGCAACATCGTCTCCACCGTTGTCGGCTATGTTCAGGTCGGCGAAGGCGCCATCAGCGTTTCACCTTCGAAGCCAGTGGTTGAACCCGCCGTGGGCGACACCGTGCTCTGCGAAGTGGTCAAACTCAACGAAAAGCACGGAGAGGCCATGATCCTCTGCGTTGAAGGAAAACCCGGTTCGCTCCAGCCCCAACACCTCTACGGTCAGTTCTTTGTCACCGGACTCGTTGACCGGTTTATGCACCAAACCTCCGATGCCCTGCGCCGTCGAGACGTCTGTCGAGCCCTCATCAAAGAGGTCGAACCCGTGGTTCGCCTCGATTTCCGTGAACGCAACGATTGCGGCGTTCTCCATGCCATCTGCCCGTCATGTGGCGAGACACTTCAGGCTGAACTCAACGGAGACTGGAACGTCAAATGCACCTCATGCACCTACCAATCTTACCGTGCTCTTGCCGACAATTACGGCGCAGGATGGGCCGAACTCGACCAAGGAGCCAGTGCCCTCAACAACGCTGGTAAGCGATGGGGTGCCAAAGCCGAAGCCATGTTCGCCAAAGGACCTGCAGGCCGAGCAACCTTCATCGCCGCCGACGTCCGTGAAGATGGACGAGAGCGCACGTACTTCCGTTTCGAAGGACAAGCCGGTGGCCGTGGCGGTGGACGTCAACGCGCTGCGCCTGGCACACGTCTCTTTGTCGGTGGACTGCCTCGTGAGGTTGGAACCGACGAACTTCGCGACCTGTTCAAGGGCCATGGCGACATGACCGATTGCATCGTGTTGACCGACGACGGTGGAGTGAACCGTGGCTTTGGATTCGTCACCTACGCTGAAAAATCCATGGCCGAGGCGGCCATTAAGTCGCTTGACGGC
>CAXHCG010000097.1:0-6863 GCA_964014905.1 uncultured Candidatus Poseidoniales archaeon
TCTTACCTCTTTGAGGATGACGCTGTCCACTTCCACCGGGTTCACCAGGCCGCGTGCGATCGCCACGAGGTCGCCGATTACGACGCGTTCAAGCAATGGTGCGACACGTATTTCCACATCAAACATCGAGGTGAACGGCGCGGCGTCGGAGGCATTTTCTTTGACGATCTCCGAACCAACAGCAAGGAGGCGTGCTTTGCCTTTGTCGAGGACAGTGCTTCGAATTTCTTGGAAGCCTACATGCCCATTTTGGAACGGCGCAAGGACATGGACTACACGCCGGAACACAAGGTTTGGCAGCAGGTCCGCCGCGGTCGATACGTGGAATTCAACCTCGTCTATGACCGCGGAACAAAGTTCGGTTTGACCACGAATGGACGGATTGAGAGCATCTTGATGTCGCTCCCGCTCACCGCTCGATGGGAGTACGGTCACGAGGTTGAACCGGGAACGCCTGAAGCTGCTTTGCTCGAAGTGTTGCGTGAACCGGTGGATTGGGTCAACAGGTGATAACGTGTTTTCCGTGGATGAATGGACACGGTATGGCGACGAACTTCGTCGGCCGCTCATGGTCGCCGACGGTTTGGGGGAGGCCAAGCATGTCCTCATTGTTGGCGCCGGTCTCTCGGGTTTGTGCGTCGCTTACCGCTTGGCGACGAAACGGCCCGATGTTCAGTTTGAACTTTTGGAAAAGCGTGAACTGTGCGGGGGGACGGTTGAGACCTGGTCCAAGGACGGGTGGTTGTGCGACGTAGCGGTGAACGCGACTCGTCCGCACCCGTCGTTCTGGCGACTGGTCAACGACCTTGGCCTCGAGGCCAAGTTCAAACCGTCAAATCCAGCCGCCGCGACCCGCTGGATTCACGCAGGCGGGAGAAGCCGCAAACTCTCGCCGTGGATGGCGTTCAAACAGGGTCCGTTCAGAGTGCTCCGAGGAATTCTCTCCTCCCGCAAGGGCAAGAAATCCGTCGCTCAAGCCATGCCGATCGCAGGCGTGGCCGACGCCATGACCCTCGGCATTGTCAACGATGTTTCAATGAACGTAGATGCGGACTTTTTGATGCCGTCCATGACGCATTTTGGTGAAGAACCGCCCATCAAGTGGTCAAAGGTGAAGCGAAAGATGGAGCAGACCTACCCCCTGTTCACTCCCAAAAAAGGGTCAACTGCTTCGTTGGAAGGAGGCATGCAAACGTTGGTTGATGGGCTTGTCAGCGCCCTTGAATCGCTTGAGAACGTCCGGTTTACCTTTGAAGCAGACATCAGCACACCCGAAGCACTTGCTCAGGAGCGAAGTCAACCCCTCTCTTCCATCGTTTGGTGTGCGCCTCTTGGTCGAACAGCCGCTGAATTTACCCGTCTCAACGTTTACGCCGTGGGGTACACCGTCGCCGATTCACGCACGGTTCCCGTGGGGTATGGGACGCTGATACCTGACCCCAATGCACCCATCAGCGGTGTTCTTCACGAGAGCGACGTTCATGCTTCGCCCAGGGCTCCTGATGGCCATCGCCTTTTCCGATTGATGTCTCCTGTGCAACGCGGAGCGAACGACGAGGACGTGAAACGCTCCTTGCGTACCTATCTCTGCAAGGCGGAGCCCGTCGTGTTTGAGATGATTGGTGAGCGGCGCATTCCTTCCTACCCACCCGGTTACATGGCATCGCTGGAACTCACGAAGTCAGCATTCACTCGGGCCAGTTGGTACCAGAGTGGGGTGTCCATCACGCATGTGGTGGCCGAGGCCGAACGGATTGCTGACGCATTCTAAGCCGCTATGGCGTCAAATTCCCTGCGAATAAGCTGTTCGAGGCCATTAATCCACTGCTCGTCGTCGTTGAGGCAATTGATGACTTTCAGTTCTTTTCCACCGTGCTCCATGAATTCTTCACGGATTCCAATGTCGAGTTCTTCAAGCGTTTCAAGCCCGTCAGCAAGGAAGGCAGGGGCCACGATGGCCAACTTGTCAATGCCTTTCTTCACGAGGGCTTCAACCATGCTGGTTGTGGACGGTTCAAGCCACTTGACTGGACCGATTCGGCTTTGATAACTCAACGACCACTGGTCCGGGGTTAAGCCCAAACGTTCTACCACAGCGATGGTCGTTTCGTAGCAGTGTCGCCCGTAGCACAGGCTGTTGGCATCGCATTGAACTTGGCAACATTCGTTGGTGGTTTGGCAGTGTTTCTTCGACGAATCGATTCGTTTGACGTGGGACACGGGCAGGCCGTGGTAGGAAAACAACAGGTGGGTGCCGTCTGAGAGATGCGGTCGAATCGATTCAGCAAGCGGGCCAATGAATTCCTCAGCGGTTTCAAAATGGCCCATCTCGAGCAGCGTTGGCGACCATCCCATGCCCGCCAATTGCTTGTGCGCATGCTTGAGTGAGGATTCGGTGGTCGCTTGGGCATAATGAGGAAACATTGGGAGCAGCAGCAGTTCATCCACGCCTCGTTCTCGAAGCCGCTCCAGACCCCCACGGATGCTTGGATTGCCGTACCGCATGGCGAATTCAAAGTCTATTTCGTCGTTGATTTGCGCCAAGTTCTCGGTGATTCGCTTGGAATAGACCCGCAACGGGGAGCCTTCCTCCATCCAGATTTTTTGGTAAAGCGGAGCGATTTTCTTTGGACGGGTCCTGAGAATGATGCCTCGGACCAAGAGATGACGAAGTGGTGCAGGGATGTCAATCACATCGGGGTCCAACAAGAACTCCCTCAGGTAGGTCTTGACCGAGGACGTCGTCGGTTCGTCTGGGGTCCCGACGTTCATGAGGAGGACGCCTTTCTTTCCCATGATGTTTGGGTTCACCAGTCGCTCTTAACTATTTGTTCAGCCGGTCAACAACGGCAGGTCGCCTCCTCCATGCGCGTTCAGGAGAGGACGGGAAGGTGTTTGATCGACGGTGCGATGCCAAGGTCGTCGGGGAAGAACATGGTTGGTATGGGAACAGGAATCGGTGTGATTTCTGTACCGACGAGGGCGACTCGGCTGGGGCGGGAGTCCGACAGCACCGTGCGACCGGTCAGCGGAGCGATGGCGTTGGAGAAATCCATGATGTCGTCGTGGGTTGGCATGTTTTCCATCGCAAGGTTCTCACGGCTGTGGCCGACGTAGACATAGCCCTTGTTTTCAATGAAATCCGGGTCTGCTCGGTTGTCCAAGGCTGCGAATTGCCTGATGTGGTCGTCGCTCATGTTCACGCCTTTCATCAGCGTGTGTCGGCAAACGATTCGGGTGTCGAGCGAGGGCAGCAGATCAATTGTTTTCTCAAATTGATTCCACGACCGGCTGTTCCATTTGGGCCGGCACACGGCATCGAACACCTCTTTGTTGGGGGCGTCGACGGAGACATAGAGTTGCGTGGGCAACGTGTCCAGCTTCTCCAGCACACGAGGCAGGGTTCCGTTGGTCACCAGCATTGTGGTCATGCCGTGCTTGTGGCACAGATCCATGTACTCTGAGAGCCGAGTGTACAAGGTCGGCTCACCGTTGAGGGAAATGGCCACGTGCTTTGGGTTTTGAGCGTCCAGCCACTTTTCGCGAGGTACCTTGGGGTTTCCACCAAAGCCCGAGAGCAGTCGGCGTTGGGCGCGTACGGACTCGTACAGCAGTTCCAACGGGTCCTGATCGGTCAATTCCAGCGTGTCCATGTGCGGTTCGCGCCAGCAATAGGTGCAGGCCAGGTTGCACTGGTCAACAACGGGAGACATTTGCATGCAATTGTGGCTGGCGACGCCGTAGAATTTTCCTTTGTAGCACTGGCGGTCGCGAAGAAGCGACTCTTTTGTCCAGTGGCACGTTTTCACGCCACCGTGTTCTCCCACGATGTGGTAGCGTTGCTTTTGCAGCTTGGCTTTCAACTGGGGGTCCATTCCTGCCATCGGGCTCACTCCTCAAGCCATGGTCCACGACCGGCTGGGCCGGTTGGGGGTGGCTCGGATGGCGAACGGTCTGTCTTGCACGATATGAAAGACTCGCTCTTCACAAAACTCCGGTGGCCATCTCTGGATGAACGGTGACGTGGCGCAAAGCAAAGAACGCCCGTAAGTGTTCATTGAAACACTTAATTTGTTTATTACACCTATGTGTTGGCAATTTTACCGGTGTTTCATATAGGTCGGGTGACACATAATTACATGAAAGAAACAACCCTTTCAGGAGAGAAATATGGACCACGAACTGGAGACTTACACTGAGCAAGCCGTATCGAATTTCACCTACCGCAGTGGCGTGTTCGGTCGGACTTTCTGGCATCGTTGGATGTCAGCAGTTGCCTTCTACCGTGCCGGCGTCGATCGCCGTGGGGCTATCCAATCCAGGAGGACAATTTGAATGGACGCGTACCTCGAACGCTACGTAGACGCAACGATGGCAGCTCAAGTGACCCGCAACGGCATTTTTGCTCGACGCACCTTCAGCGAACGTCTTCGTGGCTGGTTTGGGATGAACTGAACCCATCCTTTACAAGTCACAGGCGAAGTCGGTCCACCGATGAGCGAACGCTGGGCATGGGTGCCCCACCTCTGGGGGCTTTTGACACCCTTGATCACGGCGGCTTGCTTGCTTGCCGGAGGCCAATGGATGGCCTTTCCGCTCGTCTTGTTTCTCATCGTCTACCCGCTCATTGAAATGGCGCTGGGTCAATCCGACAGGACTGAGCCCCTGCAAGAAGGTCGCGCTCACAACATCATCGTCCACCTTCACGCTGTGCTGATGCCGGTGATGGTGTGTGTTCTGTTTTGGCGGGTCAACCTGGACGGTTTGACCTTGATGGTCGGATTAGGAGCCGCTTCAGCAGGCCTGAGCAACGGTGCCTCTGGCATTGTAGCGGCGCACGAGCTCGGCCATCGTCGCCCTCGGTCGAAGAGTTGGTGGACGGCTCGTTTGTCGTTGTTCACCGTGCTGTATTTGCACTTCACCACCGAGCACAACCACACGCACCACCGACATTGGGCTCGAGACGTTGACCCCACGTCCTCACCATGGGGGCGCAGCGTGTACTATCACGTCCTGCAGACCGTGCCGCGACAAGTGAAAGGTGCGTTCCGTGCCCGTCCCGTTGACACACGGCGAGCGTTGTTCATAGAAGGCCTCTTTCTTGGAGTGTTGGTGTTGGTCGGATGGCCTTTCCTGGTCGCCTTCCTCGCTCAAGCAGCTGTGGCGATTTACCTGCTTGAATTCGTGAATTATCTGCAGCATCACGGTCTACGACGAGGCGACGATGAACGACCCAACGCCACCCACGCATGGGAAAGCCGGCACCGATTGTCCCGTTGGACGCTGATGGAATTGCCTCTCCACCCCTCGCACCACCTCAAAGCCAGCACGCCTTACCAGCGGCTCGATGTCCGCGACGAAGCGCCACAACTTCCGTTGGGCTGTTACGGAATGTTCTGGGTGGCGTTGATTCCTCCGTTGTTTGGACGCATGTTGCGCAAGCAGGCAAGAATCGCAGGTTTGTCCGCTTGAAGCATCAATCCTCATCGTCTGCAGCGATGATTTCGCCCCAGAAACCTCCGGAGGTGGACGGCGGTGAAGTGTCATCCTTGGTGATCATGGTTTGTTCCTCGGGCGTGCTCGTGCCGTGAATTTGCTTCAACAACTCTTCCTCACTGATGTATTGCTGGCTCAGGTCGACCTCAACCTCGTTCTGTAGATGTTCCTCGGGGACGTAGAACACCAGCCCTTGGCCGGTGATGCCGGCGATCAGGCTTTTGAGTCCCAAAAAGAGAACAAGGCCACCAACGAGGATGAACAAACCGAAGACGGCCAAGGGGAAGATCATCTCACCGATGCTGTAACCCTCTTGCAAGGTCATGATGAGTCCCCACAGCGGGAAACCACCAAACACGCTACCAAACGCCGTCAGGAACACACCCATGCCCAGTGCGACCCCTCGCGGTGTTTCCTGGCGGACAAGTCCTTCGTCCTCAATCGGCGGTTTGCCTCGCACAACGACTCTCCCTCGCATGGTTTTTGACAGTGGAGGGAGTGTAAGAAATGTTTGACGAAAACGAGTCTCAATGGGTTTTCCAAACATCCCTTGATATATCACTTCAAGGGGATTGTTAGGAAGGGTGGTCAGATGTTATCTGTTGAAGGACTAACCAAGGCTTTCGGGTCGGGCTCCAACAAACTCCAGGTCCTCAAGGGCGTGGACATGAACATCAAACAGGGTGAAATGGTTGCGTTGATGGGTCCCTCTGGCTCAGGTAAATCCACGCTGTTGAACATCATCGGTGGTCTGCTTGCAGGCGATGAAGGAAGCATCACCCTCGGCAAGCGCAGTTATGGACTCCGTGGTCCGTCGAACGTGGTCGATGTCCGACGAGAACTGGTTGGTTGGATCTTCCAAGATTTTCACTTGCTTGATAACTTGACGGCGATTGACAACGTGGCCATGGCGCTTGAACTCTCGGGCATGCCGTCGGCCGAAGCCGAAGCGGCGGCTCGCAACGCCCTCGAAAAAGTGGGCCTTGGCGACCGCATGCATTTCATTCCCGACCAACTCTCCGGAGGCCAACAACAACGCGTGGCCATCGCTCGAGCCATTGCAGGAAACCGTCCGGTCCTCCTGGCCGACGAGCCAACGGGCAACCTCGACATCGCCAGTGGCAAAGAGGTCATGGCGCTGTTCAAGGAACTCTGCCACGACGAAGACAATCCGATTTCCATCTTGATGGTCACCCACGACCCTGACCTGGCCTCCAACGCCGACCGCATGTTGCTGCTCAACGATGGACAAACCGAAGCCTCGGACATCCGCTCCGCTTGGGGCCTTGATGACGACGAAGGAGGCGAGGAAGAATGAGCGAGCGCCAAGATCTCTTGACGGACGCCGATTTTTCCGTCGGACGCTC
>CAXHCG010000098.1:0-6731 GCA_964014905.1 uncultured Candidatus Poseidoniales archaeon
CCTTTGTTATCATCATGATGACGAAATTCATCGAACCCCTCGGTGGCGGCATGACAGGCATTTCAACCATCATTTTCGTCACTTTAACCACCTGCGTGAGCGCCATGGTTCTCTGGACATTGGCGGGTGCTCGCCTCAACCATCTATTTACTCAAGGCCCCACAGGCAAGCGTATTTTCCAGTTCTGTGGTCTCCTGTTGGGACTCTTATGGGTGGTCTTCCTCATTCAAGGGCCCGTCACCGGCCCATGAGTTTGAAGAGGTCCCCTGCGTGGCATGGCTGTGAGCAAAGGTTCGCTTGAGGCCTTGTCGTGGCACGCCCGCTTCGTGGGTGAGACGCCCGGAGACGATGTGGTGGGCGGCCGACCACGCCAAGTACCCGGAAAATGCTGGTCAAGGGTCACGCCCACGCCAGCCCCATCTCCTACCCTCGCCCTCTGGTCAACGGAAATGGGTGAAGAACTGAACCTTGAACGGACAGACGAGACGGGTGCGGTCCTTGGCGGCGGTGCTCCTGTCGCCGGCATGCAACCCTACGCCCAGCGCTATGGAGGCCACCAATTTGGAAATTGGGCGGGCCAACTCGGCGACGGACGAGCCATCACGTTGGGAGAGGTCGAAGCTGGAGACCAATACTGGGAATTGCAACTCAAGGGTTCGGGTTTGACCCCCTACTCTCGAACCGCCGATGGGAAAGCCGTGCTCCGCTCCTCAATTCGGGAATTCCTCTGCAGCGAGGCGATGCACCACCTGGGCGTGCCAACCACGAGAGCCCTTTCACTGGTCACGACCGGCGAACAGGTCGTCCGAGACGTCCTCTACAACGGAAACCCTGCGCCCGAACCTGGAGCGGTGGTGTGCCGAGTTGCGCCGAGTTTCATCCGATTCGGAAGTTTCCAAATCCACACGTCGGACGGGCAACACCAAACGTTACGGGCGCTCGTTGATCACACCGTACGCCACCACTTCCCCGACCACGATGCTGGCACGGATGACGGCTTGATCGCATGGCTGACCGAAGTGGCCGAAACCACGGCGACGATGATCGCTCATTGGATGCGGGTCGGCTTTGTCCACGGCGTGATGAACACCGACAACATGTCGATTCACGGACTGACCATCGATTACGGACCGTACGGGTGGCTGGAACCCTTTGACGTGGATTGGACACCCAACACCACCGATGCTGGCCGTCGCCGATACCGCTACGGCAATCAACCTCACATCGGAGCCTGGAACGTCGCTCGCTTGCTCGAATCTGTTGGACCTCTCTTGGATGAGGTCGGTCGCCTCCAACCCGTTCTTGACCACTGCATGGAATACGCCATGAACGCTCAAAGCGAGACCTGGGCCGACAAACTTGGCCTCGGCACCTTGCAGGAATCCGATGAACCGCTCGTGAACGATCTGCTCACCTTGCTCGGGGCCTCGGAGGTTGACATGACCATCTTCTTCCGCCTTCTCTGCTCAATCACTGAACCGGACATCGTTCATCTTTCCAACGCCTTCTACGAAGGCGACGAGCCGTCGAAAACGGCTTGGAACGCTTGGCTGGGACGATGGTGGGAACGGGTGGACGGTGAGCCTGACCGGGCCACCATGCGGAAAACCAATCCAAAGTACGTGCTGCGCAACTGGATGGCACAACTGGCCATTGATTCGGCGGAGGAGCACGGGGATTTCTCCATCGCGGAAGAACTCCATGAACTTCTAAAGCGGCCGTACGACGAACAGGACGAGCACGAGGAAAAATGGTTCCAAAAGCGTCCTGAGTGGGCCCGCCATCGCGTCGGTTGCTCAATGCTGTCCTGCTCAAGCTGAGTCCAGCGTTTGAGGGTCATAGCGAAGCCCCAAACCAAGCATGAAACCAAGGGTGTTCACCACCAAATCGGAGAGTTTGTTGTCCCACGTCTCTTCAACGAATTCAAACGGGAGGTAGAGTTCCAAAATTTCCCACCCGATGGAAAGGGCAAAGAAAATCCACCAGTTTCGCAGCAGAAAACGCCCGATTCCCGCCCATTGCAGAAAATGACCGAGGGACCACAGATTCAGCAGCGCCATCCAATGCCCTCCTCGCTCAGCACTTGCTCTTTCGCGTTTATAGTCGCACCGAAGCCACGCTGTCGCAACAACCGGTATAGGTGAAAAATCAATGCCAAGACCCATGGGGAGGAAGCACACGACCCTTGGAAAAGTGCTTCAATGGGGCTTTCTCGTGCTCTACGCTTACGGGATTTTCAAGCAAATTGACGACCTTTCAGAATTGGAAGACACGGCGCTTCTGTTGTTTGAAATCGCCTTCGCCACGCTTTTTCTTGTCATTGTCATGTTACGTTATGCCTACATGCGCCGTTTTGAGACCTTCCAAGGCGCCACCGTTCCCGTTGCAGCCGTTCACAAGAAATCCGCTCGAGCCATTCACGTGGCCATGTACCTCTGCCTCGTCCTCCTTCCACTCACTGGCTTGGCCATCGCCGCACTCTACACCCAAGGCGTGGGGGAAGAAGCGTTCGCCATGGACGTGGCCATCGGGCTTCACGGATTAGCGGCCGACCTCAGTTATGCCCTCATCGTCATTCACGTGCTGGCAGCGTTGTATTCTCGCGTCAAAGGCGAAGGGGTTTGGACGTCCATGGTGCCGGTCTTCACCGAACGTGGACCGAGTCAAAACCGCTACGTTGCCAAACTCACAGCGATGGAGCACAAGGCCATCAACAAAGTCGAAGCGTTCGTCGCCTCACGAAGGAAGTAAACTTCACAAAGCGGCCTTGAACGAAGCAAGAACATCAGGCTTGAGCGCTTCCCAGGGGAAGGTCGCCCCGTTCGGTTGGCGTCCAAAGTGGCCACCGGCCGCGGTCACGCCGTAAATGGGTGCAGCCAATCCGAGGTCTCGGATGATGTGGCCGGGTTTGAACGAGAAATGCGTGTCGACGAGGTCAGCGATGGCTTCGTCAGAAAGCTTCCCGGTGCCGAACGTGTCAACACGGATGCTGACGGGGTCGGCCACGCCGATGGCGTAGGCGAGTTGAATTTCGCATTCGGAGGACAAACCAGCGGCGACGACGTGCTTCGCAGCCCAACGGGAAGCGTAGGCGGCGGACCGGTCAACCTTGGTTGGATCTTTGCCAGAAAAGGCACCACCACCGTGGCGGCCTCGCCCACCGTAGGTGTCAACGATGATCTTTCGACCCGTCAAACCAGCGTCAGCGTAGGGACCACCAGGGTCAGCGAAACGGCCGGTGGAATTGACGTGAATGGTGGTTGCATCGGTCATCAGCGCTGCAGGAACCACGGGGCGAATAACGTGCTCAATCACTTGTTGTCGAACCCATGCTTGTTCGGCTTCCTCTGAGCCGTGTTCGGCGATCATGTCCTTGTGCTGGACGGCGATGACAACGTTGTCGGCGTACATCGGTTGTCCGTCATCGCCGTGCGTCAGGGTCACCTGCGACTTGGCGTCGGGTCGAGCCCACGGGAAGGTCCCGTCAAGACCGAGTTTGCTGACGCGGCGAGTCAAGGCTTGAGAGAGGGCGATAGCGAGTGGCATCCAGCGGCCCTGGTGCTCAGCATAGGCTTCGGTTTCGTTGCACGCATAGCCAAACATGAGCCCTTGGTCGCCAGCCCCTTGGTCGTCCACGGACTGCACAACGCCTCGGTTGATGTGGGCGGATTGGCTGGTGATGAGTTCGGTGACCTCGCACAATTCCTCCGAGGTCGCATCCATGCCGATGCCGTGGTCAACGTAGCCGATGTCAGCGGCGGTTTTTCGGGCGATGGCGACATAGTCCGGCGTAGAAATGCCAGCGGCGAGTTTGACTTCACCGGCCAGAACGATGTGTGAACGGTCTTCACGGCCCTTCACCAGCGTTTCGACGGCGACCTTTGCCTTCGGGTCGAGCGCAAGGCAAGCGTCCACGATGGCGTCGGAGATGGCGTCGCACAGTTTGTCAGGGTGGCCTGCAGCCACGGATTCTGATGTGAACAGCCATTCTTGCGCCATGTTTTCGGCCTGTTAACGCCTCTATTCAAGACTTGCCGTTTTCACACGCCGTACTTTTGAACCGACGCAAAAAGAATGGCTCCGGTTTTGGAACGTTGGATGGCCTCGGCCGTCCTCATGTACCGACGGTGTAATCGTCAAGGTAGGCGAGTTGGGCGTCGGTCAGCACGTCGATGCTGAAACCAAGGGTATCGAGTTTGGTGGTCGCCAAGTCTTGGTCTTGTTCGGTGGTGATGTCGTAGACTTGTTTGCCCATTGAACCGCCTTCCTTGGCCAAGCGGCAAAGGGAGAGGAATTGGTTGGCGAAGGACATGTCCATCACTTCGGATGGATGGCCTTCGGCAGCGGCGAGGTTGACCAAGCGGCCACGTGCCAGCAAGAAGATGCGGCGGCCGTCTGGCATGAGGAATTCCTCGTTGTCCTGTCGTATGGTTCGAACCGAGGTGGCTTGTGCTTCCAGATCGGTGATTTTGATCTCGCAATCGTAGTGTCCGGTGTTGCACACGAGGGCCCCGTCTTTCATGGACTCGAAATGGCGTCCAACGATGACGTCTTCCATGCCCGTAGCGGTGCAGAAAATGTCACCGACCTTCGCAGCTTCGTCCATTGGCATGACACGGTAGCCTTCCATGATGGCCCTTAGCGCAGGCAGCGGGTCGACTTCGGTGATGATGACGTTAGCTCCCATGCCTCGGGCACGCATGGCTACACCGCTTCCGCAGTGTCCAAATCCAGCGACGACGAAGGTCTTTCCAGCGAGAAGAACGCTGGTGGCTCGGAGAATACCATCGAGCGTGGACTGACCCGTACCGTAGACGTTGTCAAAGTCCCACTTGGTGATGGCGTCGTTGACGGCGATGACAGGGTAGCGAAGGTCGCCAGCAGCAGCCATGGCTCGGAGCCGATGGACACCTGTGGTGGTCTCTTCGGTTCCACCGATGACACCCTCAGCGTACTCGGATTTTTCACCGTGAACACGGACGATGAGGTCGGCACCGTCGTCAAGGGTCAGGGTCGGCTTGAACTCGAGCGTTCGGTCGATGCACCAGTAGAAGTCTTCGGTGGACTGACCGTGCCAAGCGTGGACGGAGTAGCCCTCTCGAGCAAGCCATGCAGCCACTTCGTCTTGGGTGGAAAGCGGGTTGCAGCCGGACCAAGAAATCTCAGCACCTGCGGCGCCAATGGCTTCGATGAGCACAGCGGTCTCCTTGGTGACGTGAAGGCAGCCTGCGACGCGCATTCCAGCGAGTGGTTTGGTACGTTCTGCCTCCTCCTTGAGTTTAGCAAGCACCGGCATTCGGGCACGAGCCCAATCAACCAAAAGCGAGCCGTTTTCAGCCAGTCCAATGTCGCGAACGGTGTAGTTCTCACCTTTGTTCAATTCATCCATGGACCGCCGACCTCCTCGCCCCTCTTGAACTCTATCGTGGGACCGTTCGGGCCCAAAAAGGGGCTTGGAAACCAAGAAGTGCGTTCAACGATAGGCATGGAAGGACATGCGTCCCTGATTGATCGTTTGGCGGAAGGTGCCTCGACGCTGAATGACACCCTTGATGGCCGAGAGAAAGCGTACGGGCCAAGCGTATCGAAGCCAAGGACGCTTTGGGTAGACCACTTCGACACGGGAGAAACCGAGGTCCTTGAGCATCCCGCGCATGGCAGTGACGTTGGGGGCCCAGTAGTTTGTATCGTCGTTGTTGAGTGAATCGCCGGGGAAGTACACCATCGACGGTTTCCAGCGATGGAGGTCATCAACATGGGTTTCGATAATGAGGAGCTCATCGCAGACCTCCGAAGCAACACGAAGCCCGCCCATAGGGTCTTGCAGGTGGTAAAGAACGCCCAAGAAGAGCACGACGTCGAACGTTCCGACCTCTTCTGGCGTAATGGCCATCGCATCAATCTCCAACGTTTCAACTTTGGAATTCAGCGTTTCATGGGCGAGGTTGAAGCCGTCTTTTGTGCCCCATCCGGGCCCGCTCCAGGAAAATTGATCGGTGGCCAGCACCCTCGCAGCGCCGTTCCTCTCAGCCTGGAAGGAGAAGAAACCGTCCCACGCCCCGATGTCCAGCACGGATTTTCCCGTCAGGTCCTCGGGCAGGCATACTTGGTCCAACTTGCCCATCGAGTTGTCAAGGCCGGGTGTCACAATGCCGTCGCGCAACGGAATGGAATGGAACCATTTGATTTCCTTCATCCGACGGATGAGCTCATCGTTGTCTGCCATGAACCACGCTCACCACCTCTGCATTTATCGCTTCTTATGGTCATGAAAGCAGTGAAGATGAGAAATTCCTCTTGCTTTCGCTCAACCCTATGGAAGCCTGAGGAACGATGGCCTCACTTCTTGTCCTTGTGCAACTGCTTGGCTTGCTTGGCCCACTCGTCTCGCTTGACACGTCCAGGGAAGAACTCGATGGCCACGTTGACCTCTTCTTCGATCTTCGCCGTCATCTTGCTCACCTGTTCAAAGGTGAAGATGCCAAGAGCGTTCAACTTCTCTTCGATAAACGGCCCAATGCCCTTGATGGACTTCAGGTCGTCTTTCTCCGAGGCTGAAGCGACACCGAGCGTGGCGAAGTCGATCTTCTCTGCCTTCTTGGCAATGCGTTCGAGTTCTTCGGCTTGCTTGAGCGCCTTCTCGTCCAACTTCACGTCCTCGCCAAGCAGAATCTTGGCTTGGTTGGCCCATTGGTCTCGCTTGACACGTCCAGGGAAGAACTCGATGGCTT
>CAXHCG010000099.1:0-6624 GCA_964014905.1 uncultured Candidatus Poseidoniales archaeon
GTTCAAGCGAGCAGGTGTGATTGGCGGCGATTCCAGCCCGGCCGAGGCTTGAGTGTGAATCCATGTCACCAACCAGCACACCTCGCTGGGTTTGGGGTCTTTTGGTCGCTGCCGTTGTTGGCGTTTCAAGCGCTGGTGCCTTGTTTCAGCACGTTGATGCTGTCCCTCCGTTGCTCCGGGCTTCGTGGCGTTTGCAACTGACATCGTTGGTGTTGCTTCCCTTTTTTCTCTACCAGTGGGCCACCTTGGAGGCCAACGTTGCTCAGCGGTTGTGGACGCCAAAGACCGGGGTGCTTCTCTTGGCGAGTGGCTTGGCCCTCGCAGCCCATTTTGGAGCATGGGTGGCCAGCCTTGACGAAACAACGCTTACCCACTCCTTGCTGTTTGTAACCGCTCACCCACTCGTTATCGTGGTGGGCATGCTGCTGCTGGCACCAACCATCGCTGCGGTTCGTCGCCCGATGAGGAACGAAGCCTTTGGAGCGTTGATTTGTTTTGTAGGTGCAGGCATTACGCTGCTCGATACTGGTTCGAGCCAGGGCGATCAGACCGCCACCGTATGGGGCGATGCGTTGGCCTTTGGCGGAGCGGTGTTTGTCGTCGGCTACATCGTCGTTGGTCGTCTGTTGCGTGTCTGGCTCCCTATTTTCCTCTATGCGTTCCCAGTGACGCTCATTGCCGCCGTTGTCTTGCTTCCATTCTCGATCGCCTTTGAACAGGGGTATGCCGAATTCGGCGTTTTTGGATGGGTTGAACCTGACTATTTTGTTTGGTTTTTGCTGTTGGCACTGGTTGCAGGCTTGCTTGGTCATACCGGATTGAACACATGCCTGCGCTATATCTCGCCCCTCATTGTTTCTGTTTCGGTCACCCTTGAACCCGTCCTTGGTTCCATCATTGGCTGGCTGTTCTTTGACTCAGGCATACCCGGGAGGTGGACGTGGCTCGGAGGCTTGGTTCTCATGGTGGGGTTGTTGACCGTTGTTGTGGCGTCTGAACAGGCATCGCTAGAAGAAGCGAACAATCAAAACAGCGCGGCTTGAGGGCAAGGCATGTCTCAACGCAAGGGATGGCTCCTGTTGACCAACGACGACGGCATCGAAGCCGTGGGGTTTGAACTGCTGGTCAAGGCTCTTCACAAGGCCGGTTATCCCCTTGCTGTCCTTGCACCGAGCGGAAACCACTCGGCAACTGGAATGCGAATAAACCTCATGAAACCCATGGCTTTTCGCGAGCGAAACGACCTCGTGGAACAATGGGATTTGGACGCACACACAACGCCCGTTCACCTCTTTGAGCTGGATGGAACACCTTGTGATACCATGATCGTCGCACTCGATGGTGGACTTGGGCACCTTGTTCCAGGGGTTCATCCACAAATGGTGGTTTCAGGAGTGAACCTCGGGCCGAACCTCTCACAAGATTCCTACCATAGCGGGACGATGGGAGCCGCCAGGGAAGCAGGTCTGTACGGCGTCCCTGCTCTGGCTGCTTCGTTTACATCGTTTGACCCAGATGGCATGGAACGAGCGGTTCAAGCGACCATAGACACCGTTGAACGGGCCACAGCGGTCCTTCCGCTGCATGCCAGAAATCTTGGACGCCCCAACGGTGCGCTTGACACGGGTTATTTCACGTCTTGGCCGAGCACAATGACCGATGATCGGTGGCTTGCTCATCCAGAGGCGTCCTTGCTTGAGGCTTTCACCAACGGTGACATGATGCTCAATGTCAATGCTCCATCCACCTGGAACGGACAGTGGGCAACGACCCGACTGGGCGTTCGATGGTACCGGAATGCCGTTCGTTTTTCCGATACGGAGGACGGCTCAACAGCAACGTTCACCATTGGTGCCGCCTCAGTGGATCATTCTCCTGTTCTTGCTGGGGATTGTGATGCCGTTGAAGAGGACAAAGCCAGCCTTTCATGCTTGGCGGTTTGGCCGCAGAGCCATCCATTCGCGCTCGACGAGGACTTGCTGGCCCACGGGCTCGAAGAGACGGTTGATGGCTGGCCTCGTTGGTTGGTCAAAGGTTGAGGTCCACACCCTCATCCAGCAGAAAATGCACGATTCCAATCGCCATGTGCCCTTGTAACCACTGCGCTCCCAGTGACCGTTTGAGCACGTGTTCTCCGCTGATGTTCTCAAGAGGTTGGTCATCGCTCAAGACGAAATTTAGAGTCCTGGAAATTGGTTTGCTTTCAACGGGCAACGTGGCCGATTGCTCCCACAGACGAGGTGCGTTGGCATCCAAGACCACGGTGATGGAATCGCTCCATTCTCGCAAGGTAAATGCGAGGTCTCCGCCGCTGTGCGTAATTCCTGCCGTGATGGGCTGCCAATGACCGATTGGGGGCAGTGGAGTGCCGATTACTTTTCCAATCGTTCCTGCTATAGAACGCTCATCAGCGTGGAGGCCCTTGAGCGTCGATCCGTCAAATTTGATTCGCCGTGGAGGGCCCGGACCTCCAAGCAAGTGGAGCACAACCACCGTGTCTTCTCGCAGACCATGGCTGGTCATCAACCCCGCCATCAACGCTCGAATCAGCACATCCATGCGACCTCCCGCACTGGCCAAATCATTCAGCGGTAACTTGCCTTTGGACATTGCACGGTGTCCAACCACCGCAAAGCGCCTCATCCTCAATCCTCCTTTCCTCGTTCGATGAGGGTTTGAATGGCATCGTTGAGTTCACGGGTTGACTTGAGCACAAAATGTGCGCCCTGGTGGTCCACAAGGTAGCCCCGTGGTTTTCGAGGGTCGCCCAAATCCTCCAAACGGTTGGCCACGACGGCGGTCATTTCGGATTTTTGAATTTGGGCAAAGGCCCGATGGATGAGGTCCTTTTGCTTGATACCCGTTTCGAGTTTGAAACCAATACGCACCGCAGAAGCGCACGCTTCCTTTAGTTCCATGATGTGTTTTTTACTCTCGATGAGTGAGAGGTTGAGCGAACCTTGTTGACTTGCTAATTTTCCTTCAGCGGGTGCCTCAACGACGTAATCGAGAACGGCAGCGGCATGAACCCAAGCCTCTATGTCGTCGTTGGCCAGAGCCGTGCACTCTCGCAACATCGATTCGGGGGTTGGGCAGTGGAGCACGAGCGGTAGCCATTCCGGGGCGGCCACAGAGGTGATGCCGGCCACGCACGTAACGTCGTGACCGTGTTTGTGCATGTGGTCGGCTAAACTCCATCCAGTTGCTCCCGAACTCGTGTTTTGCACATGGCGCACATCATCAATGGGTGACCGGGTCGCTCCAAGGGTGATCACGATGCTTTTTCGGTTCGGTTTTCCGGCGTTGGTCCGATGAGCGAGCTCGGCTACGATCCTTTCAACGGTCGGTGTCTTGCGTTTCCCCTCTTCTTCGGGGCCCCAGAGCACGTGAACGCCCTCTTCGCGCATGGACTTCACAAGTTCATCGGTAACGGGGTCCATGGCCAAGTCGACATGCATGCTGGGGACCACCACGATCGGGGTGTTCCGTGAGCGTGCAACGGAGAGAGCCATCATCAACGGTCCATGTTGCAATCCATGAAGATGGCTTGCCATCACGTCCCTTGTTGCAGGCGCTATGAGAACAGCGTCGACCTCGTTAAGGGCGGTTAAATCTCCGTCCCAGTCGATAATGACCTCAGCTTGGGATGCCCAACGAACAGCCAAGGGCGTAATGATGCGTTGGGCTGACGGCGTCATGATCACGGTCAATTCTGCCCCTTCACGGCGCAGTGCTCGTGCTAACCGAACCGTTTCAACGGCAGCAATGCCTCCAGTGACCCCCAGGACGATTCGCTGATTTTCAAGCGATGAGCCTGTGGTTTCAACGTCGGTGTCCCTCAGGGCCATGGTGTTGGGAACCTGCAGACCGTCAAGACATCTTCGCTTGCGTGCCCCGGGTGAAACAAATGGTTCAAATGCCTCTCATGCGAGGGTGAATCGTGTCCAACAGTCGTGCTGATGAGATGGTGCTAGCGGGTTCTGCACCGACACCACGGCCCGGTAGCGACCCCGTCGAGCACATTCATCGTGGAACGAGTTTCATTGTGCTGGTCGACGGGGCCATCGTCATGTTCATCCTCGCGCAAATTCTTGGCGGGGCCGGGCTGTTGTCGGGTCCGGTTGGAAATGCCTTTCTCGCATTGATGGTGTTCACTGGCCTCATGGTGTACGCTGGATACCGAAGTCGAAAACCATGGGCGTACTGGCCCGGCGTAGCCGTCTTGTTCCTTGCCACCTTGGTCTTCCTCGCTAACGCTCTTGTTTCCCTTTACATGATGCTCGCAGGAGGCTTCCTTTCCAACCTTCTCTTCGTCTTTTTATTCGCTTGGGCGGCTCTTGGTTCGGGACGGAGAGCGTTGTTTCACTGGCATCCCGGGTACCGTGCAGGCTACCTCCGCAAAGGTCCACTTGACGCCTTCAACCTGGAAGACGGTGAGATGTTGGCTGCGTGCCCCACGTGTCTTGCAGTGTTGGCCATTCGTCCCGAAATGCTGGGCGATGCAGACCGATGTCCACATTGTGCAGGTGCTCTGGTGAGCCAGGACCTCATCCAAAAATACAACGATGAAGAGGCTTAATTCACCTTTTTCGGTTGTTTCGCCGAAAGGAGGCTTCTTGAAGTGAAGCGCTTACGCACCCTCAAGGAGGCTGAGGCATGCCGTCAATACAAGACCGACTTCAACAATTGTTGGACGGTGAGATTGACGCGGCCGACATCGCTGACGACCCGACATTGGTGAGCCTTGCCGATCGACTGTACGGCATAAAAATCGCTCCTGTTCAACCCGTAAAAGCGCGCGACGCCAAAGATTTGCTCGGGGCACCTGTGGCGGTCACCGAGGTTGCTCCACCAACGGATATGCTCATTGAAGTGATCGCTCCCGAAATCCCATCCAACGCTGGAATTCCCCTTCCCGCTCCTGAACTCGCCCTTGACATGCCCCCAATGCCGGTGGCCAAAACGAACCGTCTGGGTCTTGGAATCGTGTTTGCAGGTCTTGGCTTTGTGGTGGCAAACCTGGTGGGTTTGTTTTCTGGACTCCTCGACGGACTTTGCGAAGCGGACGTGTGTCGCGGTCCGGAACAAGACCGCCTCAACCTCATGCGCCCTGACAAATGGGGAGAATCAGACGGTTGGTCGTACTCCTTACTTTCGGAAAGCATGAACGGTGTCGGTGGTGTATCCGGCGGCATCGGTATCCCTGACATCGTTGCTTTGCTCGTGCTCGCTGGCGGATTGGTCCTGATGTTGCGCAGGAAGTGAAGCCATTTGTTGCCAGACGGCCTGCTTTCACAATCCATGGCCTACGTTGGTATGGTCTGCATCCTCCTCGCCTTTCTTCTTGAAACTCGCAATGTTTTGCATAGCAAACAACCTCTCTATTTGCTGTTGATGGCCATCGGGTCGGGCTTGCTTGGTGTTCGTGCCTTGCTTATCGAGGAGTGGGCGTTTTTCGTTCTCGAAGTTGTTTGGTGCGGTGCTGCTTTGCTTGCCATGGTCTCCATCGGTAAGTCCACTCTTGCGAGTGAAGATGAAGCGTCATCTTGATGAGACCGAGGTTCACCCCGAAACCATGGGCCAACGTAAAGCGAAGCGAGGTATTCCCTCGAAGAGCGAGAATTTCAACGAGTGGTATCCATTCATGGTCGAAGCCGCCGAATTGGTGGACAAGCGCTATCCAATCAAAGGGATGGACGTGTGGCGGCCCTACGGTTGGAAGACCATGAAACTCATCGACGCCCTGACGCACGCTGAGATGGAACGCACCAACCACGAGGAAGTTAATTTCCCCTTGCTTATCCCTGAACACCTTCTCGAGAAGGAAAATGCCTTGGTTGCACGGCTTAAGCGGGCCCGTGAAGAAGGCGTGGACCCCGATGACCTTCGGGATGAGGAAGAAGAGGGTGGGTTCAAGAAAGAAGTCTACTGGGTAAAGCATGCCGGTGACAACGACCTCGACATTCCGATGTTTTTGCGCCCAACTTCCGAGACCGCCATGTACACGATGTTCCCGTTGTGGATTCGTTCTCACAAAGATTTGCCATTGAAGGTTTACCAGATGGTCAACACCTTCCGCTACGAAACCAAACAGACGCGATCGTTCATTCGTGTCCGAGAGATTCACTTCTTTGAAGCACATACGGCTCACGTTGATGAAGAGGATGCAAGCCGACAAATCGCTGAGGATTTGGAGATTGTTGACCGCCTCATGCACGACCTCTGCCTCCCCATCATCAAAGCAAAAAGGCCCGTTTGGGACACGTTTCCCGGTGCTTGGTACACGATTGGCATTGATGCCGTGATGCCTAACGGCCGGACCTTGCAGGTGGCCTCTTGCCATCACTACCGGGACCAATGGGCCAAAGCCTTCGATGTCACCTACGAAAACCTCGAAGCCAAACAAACCCATTGCCACCAAACCACCTACGGCATGTCTGAGCGACTGCTTGGCGCCATTGTTGGAATGCATGGAGATGAAAACGGCTTGATCATGCCACCGAAGGTTGCTCCTTTCCAAGTGGTGATTTGCCCCATGATTCGGAAAAACCTCGAGGTGGACACCGTTGCCGTAGCGCATGAGGTTGCCGGACAACTACGTTCACGTGGATTGCGCGTCAAGGT
>CAXHCG010000100.1:0-6578 GCA_964014905.1 uncultured Candidatus Poseidoniales archaeon
TTATCAGCGGTCTCGTGGGCTCGGAGATGTGTATAAGAGACAGGTCCCTCGACTCCGGCCGCCTCGTTCGCGTGATGGTCCGCAGCCACAAAGTCCCCGAGGTCGGCGACAAGTTTGCTTCACGACACGGACAAAAAGGTGTCATTGGACGCTTGGTTGAACAAGAAGACATGCCCTTTACCGAAGACGGCGTGGTCCCTGACCTCATCATCAACCCCCACGCCATTCCTTCCCGAATGACGGTCGCCCACGTCCTCGAAATGATCGGCGGTAAAGTCGGTGCCATGGAAGGACGCCGTATCGACGGAACGGCGTTCCGTGGAGAAAAGGAATCCAGCCTGCGTGATGGCCTCGTTCGAAATGGACTCGCTCACACCGGCCGTGAAACCATGATCAACGGTGAGACCGGAGAATCCTACCCTGCTGATATCTTCGTTGGATGCATCTTTTACCAGCGATTGCACCACTTGGTCAGTTCCAAGATTCACGCTCGTTCCCGAGGACGTGTTCAGATTCTGACCCGCCAACCAACCGAAGGCCGTGCCCGACAAGGTGGACTTCGATTTGGTGAAATGGAACGTGATTGTTTAATCGCTCACGGTGCCTCGATGGTCATCAAAGACCGTTTGCTGGACGAATCTGACGGAATTGACATGTACGTGTGTGCCCAATCCGGCCACATCGCTTGGTACGACCCGAAGCGTGGCACGTACGTGAGCCCGATCCATGGGGATGGGGCTGAAGTCTACAAGGTACAGACTTCTTATGCATTCAAACTACTCCTCGACGAGATGAAGAGTTTAGGAGTGGCCATGCGCCTTGAACTGGAGGACCGAAGATGAGTCGAAAAAGCACAATGATCCCCAAGCGAATCGCACAGATTCGATTTGGTTTGATGGACCCAAATGAAATTCGAAAGATGTCGGCTGTTGAAGTTAAGACGGCGGACACCTACAAGGACGACGGACACGCCTACAAGCAAGGTCTCATGGATCCACACATGGGTGTTATTGAACCCGGTTTGCTCTGCCCAACCGACAACTGCCAATACCAGGATTCGCCCGGTCACTTCGGCCACATTCAGCTGGAACTTCCCGTCATTCACATCGGGTTTGTGAACTTGATCAAAACCGCCCTCAAAGCAACCTGTAACGACTGCAGCAAGATTTTGCTTCACAGTGAACCCGGTACTTCACCGGGTTCCAACCCCGAACAGAGCGAACAAGACTACTACCGAAACCGAATTCGAGACGTCATCACCAAGCACGGTGTTGGCTCAACCGAATTTTCAAAAATCATCAAGGAAGTGGAAAAGGTCACCTCGGGCACCAAGCGAAAGGTGTGCATGCACTGCGGCTCATCCCAAGGAAAAATCATCCTCGACAAGCCAACAACGTTCAAAGAAAAGCACGACAACACCGAGCGAAAGCTCAACCCACGAGACGTCCGTGAGTGGCTCAGCAGCATCCCACCCGAGCACCTCATTTTCATCGGAATGGACAAACAGAACCGTCCAGAATGGATTGTTCTGAAGGTTCTGCCCGTGCCTCCAATCACGGTGCGCCCGTCCATCACCTTGGACAGCGGTGACCGGTCTGAAGACGACTTAACCCACAAACTCGTTGACGTTCTTCGCATCAACCAGCGACTGAGAGAGAACCGTGACTCAGGTGCTCCTCAACTGATTGTAGAGGATCTTTGGGAATTGCTGCAGTACCACATTACGACCTACTTTGACAACCAAACATCCGGTATCCCACCTGCTCGACACCGTTCTGGTCGAACCCTCAAGACGCTCACTCAGCGACTCAAGGGGAAGGAGGGTCGCTTCCGAAGCAACCTTTCTGGTAAGCGTGTCAACTTCTGCGCCCGCTCCGTGATTTCCCCCGACCCGTACTTGAGCGTGAACGAGGTGGGTGTGCCCACCAAGATCGCCAAGGAATTGACGGTCCCAATCCGTGTCACAACACGAAACCGTGAGCAAATGCGTCAGATGATTCTGCGCGGACCCGATGTTCACCCCGGTGTCAACTACATCGTGCGTGGCGACGGCCGACGTGTGAAGATCAATCAGCGAAGCCGGCTGATCAACGCAGGCTTCCGCTGCCACAACCCAGAGTGCAACGAGGAAACCACCGGACGCCACGACCTACACTCGGTCATGCCAGCTCCCAATTTCCTGCCAGGTCTCGTGATTCAGAAGCAAATCTCTCTCACCGGAATGGGCGAGGAAGAAGTGGCTTACGCCGTTAACGACACCTCGACCCTCAACAACCTGCAGGGCCTTGATGAAAACGGCCGAAAGTTGCCAGAAGACGACCCTCGGGCCATCCTCCACTACCGCTGGATGCACGAATTGGCTCAAGCCGACAACCCCAAACCCGAACCCTTCCCTGAGCATCTTGAGGTCGCCTGTCCTCACTGTGGCAGTCCGTTCGACGAATGGGGAGAAGAGCGAACCGGTGTCGAAGACCGCCTCTCAACCCTTGACCGCTACGGAAACCCCAAGCCCGGTCTCCAGGTTGAACGCCACCTCATCGACGGGGACGTTGCGATCTTCAATCGACAACCTTCGCTCCACCGCATGTCAATGATGGTGCACGAAGTTCGGGTCATGAAGGGACATACTTTCCGGTTCAACCTCGCCGTATGTACGCCGTACAACGCTGACTTTGACGGCGACGAGATGAACCTCCACGTGATTCAATCCGAAGAAGCCCGTGCTGAGGCAAAGATTCTGATGCGTGTCCAAGAACACATCCTGACACCCCGATACGGTGGTGCGGTCATCGGTGGAATCCACGACCACATCTCTGGAGCCTATCTGCTCTCTCGACCTGGCACCCTGATTCGCAAGGCATTTGCCCTCGAAATGCTGGGGAACATCGGCTACACAGGTGATCTTCCTGAAGCCCTCAAAGACGAGAACGGTGATGACGCTTACCGTGGACAAGACATCGTTTCGCTCATCATCCCAGAAAACATCCACCTCCGCTTCCGAAGCCGGTCAAACGACATGGTGATGGTCAAAAACGGACAGGTTGACGGGACGCTTGACAAGCGGGCCATTGGTGCTGAAGACGGTCGTCTGCTTGACGCCATCGTCCAGACCAACGGATCCGAGCAAGGAGCCCGCTTCCTTGACGAGTTCACTCGCCTTTCAATCGCTGCTTGTACCTCGCTCGGATTCACCACCGGTATTGACGATGAGGACCTCTCAGAAGAAGCCGTGGCCGCCATCAACATGGCCAACGCTACCGCAAGCGAAGGCGTTGAGCAAGAACTCTTGCAATTCGGTAAGGACGGTAAGAAGTACGAAGCTCGACCTGGACGAACCCCTCGCGAAACACTCGAAGAGAACATCATGCAAATGCTGGATAAAGGAAAGCAGGAAGCAGGTGACGTTGCAAAGAACGAACTCAACAAATCGGGTTCAACCAACGCTGCGGTGAACATGGCCATTTCTGGTGCACGCGGTTCCATGGACAACCTTACCATGATGGCTGCGTCCATCGGTCAAGCGAAAGTTCGTGGAAAGCGACTCGAGCGTGGCTACGATGACCGTGTCCTTCCTCACTTCAAGCGTGGCGGACGCGGTGCACGGGACCGTGGGTTCATCTCATCCTCGTTCAAGCGTGGACTCGAACCTACGGAGTTCTTCATGCTCTCCGTTTCAGGTCGAGAATCCCTGGTCGATACCGCCGTTCGTACGGCAAAGTCGGGGTACATGCAACGCCGACTCATCAACGCCATGGACGATTTGAAGGTCTTCGACGATGACATGCTCTCGGTCCGAAACACCGCTAACCGAATCATTCAGTTCAGCTATGGCGAAGACGGCATTGATCCGTCCCGTGGTGTGCACGGCTCTCCGTTCAACATCGACGTCATCGTTGACGCCGCTCTCGGTACCGAAGGCGGACTCGAAGTTGACCGTGATTCCTATGAGTTCAGTGCCGAAGAAGAGGACATGGGCGCCTGGGAAGAATCTGCAGAACACGATGGAGGTGAGAACTGATGGTCGTCAAGAGTGCAACCAAGAAGAAGCTCATGGATTTGGGCATAGACGAGAACTTTGCTCATGCTTTGGCTGATGACCGAAAGTGGGACGATGTCAAAGTGATGAAGCAAGCCGACATCGCCAAAATCTGTGAAACCGATTCCGAAACCGCCGGAAACATCCATGCAACCATCATCGCTGCAACCCAAAAAGGTCGTGACGGCGAAGGTGAGAGCACTGGCCCGGTGACCAAGGTCCGCCTCTCGGGGCGAAGCAGCAAGCGCCGTGCTCGAGCAAAGACCGTCGTTGACATAGAACCCTATGACTACGATCGAAAGATGCTCGCCATGGAAAACGAGCTCGCAAAGGACGCCGTCTACATGAAACTGGAAGAGGCCGTTGACGCAACTGGCTCCGGCCGGTTCACCGACCGTATCCTTTCCGACCTGACCCAAGCCTGCCATGCACGTGGAAAGAAGAAATTGACCAAGCCTCAAGCAAAGAAGGTCATTGACGAAGCCATTGTCGCCCTTGAACGTGCCAGCATTGACCCCTACGAAGCTGCCGGAATTATTACGGCTCAATCCATCGGTGAACCGGGCACCCAGATGACGATGCGTACGTTCCACTATGCTGGTGTTGCGACGGTGAACGTCACCCAAGGTCTGCCACGTATCATTGAAATTGTGGACGCAAGGAAAGTACCTCAAACGCCAACCATGACCATCCGTTTGGCTGAAGGGCAAATTCAAGACGGAAAAGCAGCGCAAAAACTTGCAGCCGCCATCGAAGTGACCACAACCGTCAACATCGCTACGCTGGAAACCGACGTCGCTCAGCGACGCCTTGTTCTTAACCTGAACAAAGGCAACCTCAAGCAACGCGGCATGAGCGCTGGCGAAGTCAAGGACAAGTTGGAGCGTGCCACTCGATTGTACGTCCAAGCAGACAAGGAAAAGAACCCCTCGACCTTGACGATGATTCCCGGCGTTCACGCTGAGGAAGACCTCGCTGAACTCGCCGAGAACCCCCCATCTTACACCATGCTTCTTCAGCTTGAAGAGAAGATTCGCGACATGCGTCTGAAAGGCATCCCTGGAATTGAACGAGCCAACCCGCAGCTTGACGACAAGACAGGAGAGTATTACCTCTCGACCATCGGTAGCAACCTGCAACGCATCAGTGAGTTGGAGAACATTGACCGTTCTCGAACCTACACCAACAACATCATCGAAATTTACGATTACTTGGGCATCGAAGCAGCGCGACAAGCCATTGTCAACGAATTGCAGATGACGCTTGACGGCGCTCGCTTGGAAGTTGACGTACGCCACTTGTTGATGGTTGCTGACGTGATGACCTCTGAAGGTGAAGTGCGAGCCATTGGACGACACGGTGTGTCTGGAACCAAGCACAGCATCCTCGCTCGTGCGGCGTTCGAAGTCACCGTGAACCACTTGCTGAAGGCCGGTATCATCGGTGAAAAGGACCACTTGACGGGTGTTGCAGAGAACATCATCGTCGGACAACCCATCTCCTTGGGTACCGGAAGCGTCGCCCTGTACTACATCCCTGAAGAATGAAGTTCCAACCATGAGAAACACATGTGGAGAATGGAGGAAATACAATGGATCTAAGCCGACAACTGAAGAACGCAATCACAACAGGAACCCTGTTGTTTGGACAACGACAAGCAAAGGACGCCTGTGCCGAAGGAAACGCCAAGATGATCATCATCGCAGCCAACTGCCCCGAAGAATACACAACGTCTCTGCGCGCTGCTCATCCGGAAGTGAGCATGCACCGCGCCCGAATGGTGAACCGAGAACTCGGCATCGCCTGTGGTAAGCCCTTCTCGGTTTCAACCATCACCGTCTTGGACGCTGGAGACAGCGACTTGATGGCACTGGAAAGCAACCTTGAGTGATTTTTCAACACCGCTGGACAACACCTTGATGGCCTTTGAAGGCGGCGCTGTGGTATGGACAGAGCACCTGCCGGCATCGCCACGGCATTGACCACCCTCCTGTTGTTGAGCATCATCGGCTCGGTGGCACTGGAAAACATCCCAACCACAACCCTTCTTGATCAACAAAGCCGTGAGGCCCAGCAAGCTTCTGCTCGAAGTACATCGGCAGAGGTGTTTCTTACCAGTGGAGGTTCGAGCAGCCACGACGAATTCACTGGAGCCATTGCCGCATCGGACACCGGCTACGTTGTTGGAGGAGACGTCAACTCCTCTGCTCAGACCGTCACGTTCGGAACGCAGACCTATGTTCCAACTTCTCCGTTCACCAACGGGAACGAATTCTTTTTGGCTTCGCTCACCCACACTGGAAGCTGGAACTTCGTGGTCGGTGCTGACCATTCGCAAGGTGGAGTCTCGTATCTCGCAGATGTTGCATCTCATGCGGGCAATCCAATCGTTGCGGGCTACATGTACGGACCCGTGGATTTCGGTCAAACATCGTTGGCATCTGCGGTTCAGTTTGACGCCTTTGTTGCCCAAACCGATGCTGCTGGAAATTGGATCTGGGCAAAAGGGTTCCAAACCCTGCCGAATTCATCCACCGATACC
>CAXHCG010000101.1:0-6481 GCA_964014905.1 uncultured Candidatus Poseidoniales archaeon
GCCGTGGTGTGGATTGTGTTCTACGGTCCTACGACGTGATGGTCGGCGGCGGTGCCGCAAGTTCACCAATTCGGGGAACGAGCAGCGTTGTCGGTAGGTGTTGGTAGTCGCTGTCTCTTCGGACCGGTGAAAAACCGGCCCGGACAATCGCAGATTGAAGTTCAACTTCGGTTGCGTCAAGTTTGCTGGTGCCCGATGCAGAGACAACGTTTTCTTCCATCATCGTCGAGCCAGCGTCGTTCGCACCAGCCAGCAAGGCCATTTGAGCCACTTTGAGGCCCATGGTTGGCCATGATGCTTGGATGTTTTCCACGTTGTCGAGGAACAAGCGTGAAACGGCCACGTGGCGAAGGTATTCAGATGAGCCAGCGCCCAGCACGTGCTTGTTTTGTCCGCGGTTCCTTCGTCCAAAAGTATTGGATTCAAGTTGAACAGGCCATGCGATGAAGGATGTAAATCCATGACCGTGGTTCTGAAGCGAATGGGATTGCAACTCACGGATTCTCCGCATGTGTTCAACACGCTCCCGAGCGCCCTCTCCAAATCCAATCACGTTGGTGGCACTCGTTGTGAGTCCGAGGGATTGGGCTTCACCCATGACCCGCAACCAGTTCGCAGGTGCTCCTTTCTTGGGCGAGACGTCTTTTCGCACCTCCTCAACCAACATTTCAGCACCTCCACCCGGTAGCCCGTGCATGCCAGCTGCCTTCAGATGTTCAAGGACCTCAAGCGTGCTCATTTCACAAACTTCAGCGAGACCTTCAATTTCAATTGGACTAAAACAATCCAAATCAATGGAGGGGTGGTTGGTTCGCAAGAACTTGAGCAGATCCGTGTACCACTTGAACGGCAATGATGGGTTCACGCCACCTTGCATGAGTATTCGGGACCCACCGATCAATTCCAATTCCTGAATGCGTTCTGATATTTCCTCGTACGTTTGGGTGTAAGTTTCCTTGTGCCCTGGAGGACGGTAGAACGAACAAAATTGGCAATTGATTGTGCACACATTCGTGTAGTTGATGTTCCGATCCACGAGATAGCTTACCTTTCCGTTCGGATGCATGGCCAGTCGGCGTTGATGAGCGGCTCGCATGAGGGAATGGAGAGGTGCATCGTTGTAGACGACGATGGCTTCCTCGGGAGTCATGCGAAATTCGTTTGAACGAGCCTTTGACCACCCTGATTGACGCTGCAGAATGCTTTCCCAGTTCAAATGACCACCTCAGTTGAGTTGTTGACCGACAATGCGCTCAATGTCTTCGATGCTTTTCGGACAATCTTCGGTCAGGACAACCGGACCTTCGGAAGTGATGAGAACGTCGTCCTCAATTCGAATGCCAATGTTCGAATAGCGTTCTGGACAATCAACGTCGGGACGCCATGCTCCAAAATACAAACCGGGTTCAACCGTGAGGCACATGCCCGGTTCCAAAACGCGAGGTTCGCCGCCCGGCTTGTAAACACCAACATCGTGGACATCAAGTCCGATCCAATGGCTTGTGTTGTGCATGTACCAGCGCTTCAGCTCACCGGTTTCCATGTCCAGGGCTTCTTCCAACGTTTGTGAAATGACACCGAGGCGAATGAGGCCTTCTGCGAGAACCGTTCGTGCCGCCTCGTGAGGAGCGGTGTAGAGATTGCCGACGCGGCAGGCATCGATGGCTGCCAGTTGTGAATCCAAAACGACTTGGTAGATTTCTTTTTGAGCGTCGGTGAACGTTCCGGAAATGGGCCATGAGCGCGTGATGTCGCTGGCATAGCCCCGGTATTCCGCACCAGCATCGATGAGAATTACTTCGTCCATTGCACAGACGTCTTGGTTGGTTTTGTAGTGCAAAATCGTTGCGTTTTCACCGCATCCAACGATGGAGGGGTACGACCATCCCGAAGTCCCTGCATAGGAAAAGAAGCCTTCTATCACGGATTGGAGTTGGTATTCAGTGATGCCTTCTCTGCTGTGTCGCATGGCCAATTCGTGAGCAACGCTGGCCACTTTGCTCGCGTAGGTCATTTGTTCAATTTCAGACGCAGACTTCCTCAACCGTAATTCAGCGAGCAAGCGTGAGGGGTCTTCTACAGCCACGGGTCCACTACCAAAGTGTTGACGAGCACGGTCCCTTCGACGAACAGCATCCTCGACGAGTCGATCAATTCCTTGGTCAACGCCACCGCGATGAAACACCCTCTGAGCGTCGTTCAGCCAGGTTGAGAGAAGGCCCTCAAGTTCATCGTTGCCGTATGCTTCGTCCACAGCAAAGGAAGCGATTGCCCCCTCAACGCCAGGACGGCGACCTTCCCAAATCTCCTTCAGTGTGTCTTTTGGTTGAACGAAAAGTGAGGAGATCCAACGGCCCGCTTTGTTTCGCACCACGAACACAGATTCCGCTTCGGTCCACCCAGTCAAGTACATCAAATCGCTTGATGTTCGATAGGGGTACTCAACATCGTTGGAATGAACGGCATGCGGTGGAGAGGCGAGCACGAACACATCATCGCTTCGAAATTGTGAGGTCAAACGTTCTTGGCGCTGTTGGAATTCCTCCAGCAGTGTGGGCGCAGGGAGCGATGGAAGACGAGCCATGGCTTCAGCGAACATGATTCACCCTCGCGCTTCGTCTTCTTCAATCGTTGCATCTGCTGGGACGTAGTTGGTGAGTTCTGCAGCCGGGTCTTGAGCGACCGAGGCTTTCCATTTTGGCAGTTCCAAATTGGAAGAACTCCTTGTACGCCAAGCAACAAACACAAGGACGAGCAAAACCAACAACGCAGGGAAAATCCACCCAAGCATTGATGAGTTTTCTTCTGATTCCAACGAGAGAATCTCGACCTCTATTTTCGTTGCGTGCGTTGCTCCATCGTCATCGAAGACAATCAGTTCCACCGTATGCACACCTGTCCGGTCAAATTGTTCTGGAGTAATGATGGAAATACCCCGCCATGACCGGTCATCGTTGATGACCCAAAGGTAGTCAACGGGCTCATTATCAAGGCTGTTATTGCCGCTAATAATCCAATCCTCGCCGTCTGCAAGGGTGAGGCGCACGTCGTTGGACAACACCAGTCCGTCGACGCTGATCAGTGCTGTAGGGCGTTGGTTAATGGCGGTGAACGACGATACTTCCTGAGTCATGTAGCCTGCTCGATCACGCACCGTAACCTCGATGGTGTAGGTTCCCTGTTCGGAGACGTTGAGCCTCAAATGATCAACGGAAATCTGTTCGTCAACGGATGGACCTCTCCGAAGGCCGTTTTCGCTGATGATGGTCCACGTAAACGAAGTGGATTCGCCAAGATAGCCATCTTCAACGGATGCGTAAATGTTGATTGGTTCGCGTTCCTGTACGATCGGATCAAGAACAAGCTCAACCTGAGGTGCCTCATTGTCAAAGAGGAACGCAGACCGGAGAAGACCTGTTTCCCGCAGAAGGTTATCTGTCGCCGTAAATTGCATCCGCCACACGCCTTGAGACATGCCGAGACTTGTGGGATCGATGGTCATCAATACCTCGGAACCGTTCTGGACAAATGGGATTGATGCAACACGAAGCACTTCACGGCAAACGCCGTTTGGGGCCTCGCACAGTTCTGCCGTAACTTGTGCAATGTTCGCACTGGTTGGGGGGAGAACAACGGTGTATGGAAGTGTCAACGACGATTCGAGAAGCACCAAGTCCGGTTCTTCGACCAGAGCAAGTTCTTCCATGCTCTGGCCAGTTAGTGCCTGTTCATCCGCAAACACCGGACGATGATGGGCCTGTCCCACGAACACAAGGTGCCTCCATTGTTGGACGTCATCGTCTCCTTCAAGACGGATTTCAACGTAGCACGTGCAATCGAGATCCGGTACATCAACGAAAAGTTCCCATTGATATTCATCATCGGCGACGGGCTGAACGGCCGTAAGGTAAGGACCTGAAAACAAGGTTGTAGGTGTCGGGCTCGAGATGTTGACGATTGACCAACTGGCGTTTCGCAAAGGGAAATGGGCATGCCCGCTCAGGTTGATGACGCTGGTCATCTGAAGTCCAACAGGTTGGTCAAATTCAAGCCCGTTCGAGCCGTCGTGATGATGAGAAGGTGGACTTTGAGCACCGACGGTCGCCAGTGTGGCCACACACAGCAACGCCACGACGAAGAGCGGTCCTCTCATACGACATCCGTGTATTGGATGCAGCCTTCATCACCTGTTGTCATCAATCGCTAAACGGGTCGCACAGTTCACCCTGACCTGGATAGGAAACAGGGTTACGAGGGTTGGTGTCCCACTTGTATTCACAGAAATTTACGTGGCCGTCCCCATCGGTGTCAACCATGCGGTCAGCCCCGTCAAACGGATCGAATTGGAAGTGGAATTCCCATCCGGTCGCCATACCGTCATCGTCGTGGTCTTGGTAGTACACCTCTGGTCCATCGTTCCAATCGTCGCCATCCGTATCGTTGGTGATTGGATTGGTGCCGTTTTGCATTTCTTCAAAGTTCGTGTAGTTCTCCAGGTTGTCGTAGAAGCGTTGCCCATCGGGTGTATCTGGGTCGATGTTACACTCGGAGTTGGTCGTGTCGTTGTAACCGGGGCAATACCGCTTGACCAAACCTGACCGGTTGAGACCGTCGTTGTCTGGGTCTTCAAATCCATCGTCTATTCCGTCCAGATCACTGTCTGGCATGGACGGGTCCATTACGCCTCGAGCGCCATAAACACCGACGGTTTCATTGTCGGCAAGTCCAGTTTCGAAGGCGAGTTGGGAGTAATACACTTCCCAGCCATCAGGGAGCATGTCGCCATCGGTGTCATCGTCGACAGGGTTGGTGTCCCAGCGATCTGGGGCTTCCATGCCGTTGGCGAGCGTGTCGTTGTCAACGTCGAAGGTGTCGTCTTTCAAAGAGCTCAATGAAGGATCGAGTGCCCAGCGTCCGTTGCATCCATCGCAAAGGGCGCTACTCGGCATCTGGAAGCCGGTAAGGTTCATTTCGCTTACTTGGAATTTTGGTTCCAGCGCAAAACCACCAAGCCAATTTTGCCAAACATACCCGCCGGGCTGCATGGTGCAGGAACTGGTTTGGGTGGACTCGCAACCCGGGCGCTCCCAGGTCGAGGTCGCGACCCAAAGGCTGTGAGAGTTCGTGTTGTCTTCTGCAGACTTCACTTGCATTTCCCATCCGTCCAACATGCCGTCGCCATCGGTATCGTTGAGCAGTGGGTTGGTCGGGTTTTGGAACGGACGAGGTACAAAGAGGACTTCTTGACCGTCGATGAGGCCGTCGTCATCCGTGTCCGAATTGTTGGCATGTGTGAGGAAATTGTCAGCACCTGCAACCACTTCTTCACCGTCTTCAAGCCCGTCGTTGTCGGTGTCGAACATGCAAGGGCTGGTGGAATAGGATTCTCCTTCCCACATGAAATTATCACCCGCTTCCTCAAGATCGGTTAATCCGTCCGAGTCGGTGTCTGGATTGGAGGCGTTTGAACCGCCAAGGTTGCAAGTATCCGAAAACTCCGCATAATCCGAGAGTCCGTCCGCATCGGTGTCGTAGAGTCCAGGGTCTGATGTGACCCAGGTAGGTTGCACACCCCGGTTGACAACAAGAATTTCCCAACCCATCACTTCGATACCGTCGATGAGTCCATCGGCGTCGGTGTCGGCATTGAGCGGGTCTGTGCTTCGACCGTCAAGAATACCGTCTTGATCCCGGTCGTTTGCCTTGTACTCCATCACGTTGGTAAAGCGTTCCTCTTCCTCCACGATGTTCATCCAACTGAACAATCGAGAGTCAATGCTTTGTCCGACAACGACGTTCATTTCGTAAACGTAGCCGTCCACTGGTGCACGCATGGCGACAACCTGTTGATTGCCGCCTGCTAGCGTTATGCGGGCAGAGGCAACTTGTTGGTTTTCTGATACTTGGTCGCCCAAGGATACTTCCACGCTGTTGACGATGGCGGTGTTCTCAAGTTCGCTGTACATGATGTGGCCGTCCGCATCAAGGTCGTATCCGTCCATGTCAGGGTCCTGGTCACGGTTCAGGGCTGAACGGGGATGGAGGCCATTTGATGCTTCCCACTGGTCTGGCATTTCATCTTGGTCGGTGTCTTCCAGCCAGGGCGAAGTGAAGTTGCCCTCTCCAAAGATTTGAGCAACCTGGTATTCCTCAAGGTTGTTCATTCCATCTTCGTCCCAGTCGCCGTAGCCGTCTGATGCGTTCGCTGGGTTGAGCACGTAGGCTGCATTCGGCGCCATGGTGCTGTCTGAGTAGCAGTATTCGAATCCGTCTGGCATTCCGTCGCCGTCGGTGTCCCAATCCGATGGACCATTGAGCAGACCATCGCCGTCCATGTCCATCATGAACCAACTCCGTTCCACGCCGTAGAACGGTCCAGTGCGGACAACGGATTGGAGAAGTGGTTCGTTGCAGTTTTCACCCATACCGGTGACTGTCTCTTATACACATCTGACGCTGCCGACGAAGGTTCGAGTGTAGA
>CAXHCG010000102.1:0-6460 GCA_964014905.1 uncultured Candidatus Poseidoniales archaeon
GTTTTGGGTCTGCAAGAGTTGTTCCAAAATACCTCCTGCGTCATCGGCTTTTACAATCTCGATTTCATACCCGGTTTCATCGGTAAAGGTGGCAAACATTTCGTCCGAAAAGGCACTGATGTCGTAGGTCAAAATACGCACAACGGGCGGTTCATCCTCCGAGAAGAAGTCAAGGCATCCCGCGAGTGGTGCTGTCAAAAGAAGGCTCAATACGAACAGAATTTTTCTCATCTAATCACTCCGTGTTCATGGCGTCGATGATGGCATGTGCCCGGTCAACAAGGTCCAATGGATTTGGTCCCAAGACGTACAAGGCTGGTTCCCACCCGAAGGCGCCTTCATCAAGAACGATGTCAAGCCTACCTTCGTGGTCGTGAAGGACGCCTTTGGTGGCGTAGCCTAGTTTGTAGTCAAGTTCGTCTGAAATGTAGTTGATATCGCCCTGATCAACCATGCCGTTCAGGGTTGGTGGCCGCAGATTGAGAATGGCAATTTTTTCATCGTCGGCCATTTTGGATTGAAGCAGCATGTTGGCGAGATGACTTGATGCACCAAATTCGGGTGTTTCGTGTCGGCGAAGGTCATTGTCCACCAGGGTCATCCTCCCCGGATAAGCAGCGACATCTTTTGTCCCGGATGCGTTAGGCAGACAGGTCGCGATGTTCATGCCAACGGCTGGCATGTAGGGTTTCAAGCGACGCAAGTCCAAGCGACCTGTAGCCCACTCGAGGCGTCGAAGGAGCGCTTTTGAGGATTGGTCTTCGTCCAAATCCAGCCCCGTCAGCGTCTTATCGTAGCGGAGGGCTTGACCTCCACCAAATTGCAACTCGAACACCAAGCGTTGGCGGACAACCTTCGCATCGGGTCCGTATTGGGCCATGGAATGGGCGAGTTCTTTGGCCCAGCCGTCGATGGTTGTTTCATCCGCTGAAGCACCAAGCTCAAGCACGGGTTTCATGATTTGACGTGAAACCGTGCTTTGCGTTGAACCAGTGGCGCTTGCAATTTGCATCTGTGTCCATCCAATGGCACGCAGTTCCTTTGCCAGTTGCTGGAGCAAACGATCCAGCCACTTCCCTCCGTTATGTCCGAGCATGGTTCTCCGAGCAGGTTGCATTATTCAAAGTTGCTCAATGATTATGCAATCTGAATATCAAATGAAGGCGGAATTTTGCAACTCGGGCCGGTACGGAATGGTTTCCATTCCTTTTTTGTCGGTTGGGTTTCGTTGGTTTATGATGTCCGATATCTGGGCTCCGACGGTCCGTTCTTGGCGGATAAAAGCAGCAAAAAGTGTCTGTGAAACCTTTGCAGTGGTGCTTATATGCATTGTAAATAGTCGATACTCAGGTTGAATGAATGCGCCAGTGTGGCCAAGTCCCAAGGGGTTTTTCACCGCTGAAATGGCGCACACCATCACCGCTCAGGCAATCCTTTCCCATACACATACTCATAAGCGGCACGCGAACAACGCGCAGCGAGGGAAATGGATACAGCGGCCTTCATTGACGAAATCGCTCACCGTTTGGTGGACTACATTGAGTCAAGTGAGAAATCCTCGAGGGTCAATCCCTCGATGAGCCTTACCTCCATGCGAAAAACCCTTGACATTCACCTTCCGATAGAAGGACAGGATCTCGACGCCGTCCTGGACGACTTGGACACGTACATTGCCAACAGCGTCAAGACCAACCGTCCCGAATTCATGAATCCTCTCTGGGGCGGCATGTCCCTCCCAGCCTTTGCAGGAGAGGTCGTCGCTGCGTTGACGAACAACTCGATGTACACGTACGAACTTTCACCGTTTGCAACGGTCATTGAACAGACCATCATCAAGCGCATGTGCGAGTTGGTCGGCTTTCCTGACGGATTTGGAACCTTCACCACCGGTGGGTCAAACGGTAACATGCTCGGTATGCTGTGCGCCCGAGAGCACCTGATTTCAGGGTCGACAAAGCGAGGCTTCGACGGTAGGTCAACCGCCATCTTCGTTTCAGCAGAAGCCCACTATTCGGTCCTTATGGCGGCCAACGTCATCGGTATCGGACATCAGAACATCATCAAAGTGCAGTGCGATATGGACGGTCGCATGCGCCCAGATCGTCTCTCTGAAGAGATTGCCTTCGCCCGGCAAGAAGGCATGCGTCCGCTGTGCATCGTAGCGACAGCAGCCACGACCGTGCGAGGCGCATACGACGATATTGACGCTCTTGCTGACATCGCTCACCGGGAAGGACTGTGGTTGCATGTTGATGCGGCTTGGGGCGGGGCGTGCTTGTTTTCGGCGGAACACGCTCAACTGATGGACGGCGTGGCCAAAGCCGACAGCGTATGCTGGGATGCCCACAAGATGATGGGCGTGCCGTTGATTTGCAGCGCTTTCCTCATCAAAGATCCCTCGGTACTCCGCCGGCTTTGCGACCACACAACCGTTGCGCACTACCTGTTCCACAGCGACGCTGAACTTGACGACCTTGGCCGTTATTCCTTGCAGTGTGCTCGCCGCAACGATGCCCTAAAATTGTGGCTTGAATGGCGTTCTCGAGGCGATGCGGGGTGGGCCAGAATGGTGGATACTCGGATGGACGAAGCAGCGTATCTCCAACAGAACATCGAGGCGCATCCCTTGCTCGAGATGATGTCAAGTCGAATGTGGACAAACGTATGTTTCCGCTACACCGTTCCCACCGATGGCGTTAATTTGAACGACCTCAACACCGAAATTCGAAATCGGCTGATTCAGGAAGGCTCCTTCATGGTCAGCCGGTCCAACATAGGCGACGACGTCGTCCTCCGTATGGTCGTGGCCAACCAACACCTCAACACCGAGACGTTGGATCGGTTCCTTGAGCGCGTCGTGCATCACGGGGAAGAGGTTGTCCGTGGTCTTCCTCCTGCCTGAAGAAATCCAAACGGATGTTTATTGAGCCGACCCCACAGCACACAAGCATGAGCGACCAACCACCTGTTCGCACGGCACTTTTCGAGGAACACTTGGCCCTTGACGCTAACCTGGTTGACTTCCACGGCTTTGAACTGCCCATTTGGTACTCCAACATCAAGGATGAGCACTTGGCAACACGGTCAGGAGCAGGGCTGTTCGATGTTTCGCACATGGGGTCGTTTCGATTCACTGGCGTCAACGTTCGAAGCTGGTTGGAAAGCGTTGGCACCCAACGTGTCTCCTCCGTTCACCCACCTCGTTGTGCCTACACCCACTTTCTTGACGAGGACGGTTTCCTCATCGATGACATGATTTTTGCAGTCGTGAGCGAAACTGAAATCCTCGGTGTCCCGAATGCCTCGATGATCGACGTGATGTGGACATGGTTTTCCAAGCACCTTCCAAACGATGGATCCGTGAGCATGGAGAACCTTTCCGATGCCACTGCAATCATGGCCCTTCAGGGTCCTAAAGCCCAACAAATACTCGACGCTGCGGTGGGAGAGGGTCAACATATTGGGCGCTTCAAGTGGCGTGCCCTCACTGAAAATTCTCTTGGCATCACGGGGTGGATTCAAGGCACGGGCTACACCGGCGAGCCGGGATACGAAATTTTCGTTCCAAACGCTGAAGCTCCTGCGCTCTGGAGGGCACTCATCAACCACGGAGCAACCCCCGTGGGTTTGGGGGCCAGGGATACATTGCGCTTGGAAAAGGGCTACCTCCTGTCAGGGGTTGACTTTTGTTCTCCCTCCTTGGCGCCAGATGGCGACGATGGTTTTCTCGCAAGGGATTCGTGGGAGACCAACGTTCCCTTCGGTTTGGACCTCGATCATGAGTTCATTGGAAAGCAGCGCGTGGTCTCCCATGCCCCCTCGGACGAACGTTGGTGGGGCATCAAATACATCGAGAAAGGTCCATTGCCCCGTCCCGGAAAGGCGGTCCATTCCCTCGATAACCAACCTCTTGGACGCCTGTCGTCCGGCGCTCCTTCTCCAAGCCTGAACAACACCGGCATCGGCATCGGCTACCTTTCCGGTGTGAAGGAGGGGGACGAGGTTTTGGTTGTGGCGAGTCCTCGTAAGTCGGTTCGTGCCGTCGTGGTTCGGCCACCGTTCTACTGAAGCTCTTCAAGGGTTTTTTGCATCGAGTTCAACCAGGATTGACGCTCTCGTTCCCCAGTCGCTTGCAAGACCGTCACTTCGTCCTTCATCGCGAGGAGGGCTTCTCCGACCGACTCGGCGTCGCCCCACACTGCCGCTTTTCCTAAGCCTTCTTTGGCCGCCAAGTCGCCCATGAGGCATCCATCGTTGACAACGCTGGGTATGCCGTGAGCAGCAGCGTCAAACATTTTCACCGGCAAGGCACCTTGGAGAATGTTTCCACGCAGGGGTGAATACATGGCGTACATGACGTCAATCTCTTGCAACAATTCCGGCAGTTCTGCCTGGGAAAAGGGGCCACTCACGTCCGCTTCTATCGTGCCCGCTTCGACTTCGTCCAAGAGCAGGGTGCGAACCCGTGCAGAAGCGGTTCCGTCCCCGGCGACTCGAATGTTCGGTCGGTGGTGAGGTGGCAAGGTTTTGACGCCTTGAATCAACAGCTCAAAGGCTTTGATGTCCCGGACGCGCCCGATGTAGCCCACGGTCCACCGGTCATTAGGCGGCTCTTTGCTTCCTTCAAAGGGTGGCATCGGTCGATTTTCAACCGCCACCGATTCCAATCCGTGGTGAGCCAACCACTCAACAAAGCCTCGATGTGATTCAACACCAACTTGTTGACTTGAGGTGATGACCGTTGCGGCTTCTTTTGCTCTCGTCAGCATGCGCTGTTTCATTCGACCGCTGACCATCGCTCGAATTCGGGAGTGTGGTGCATCGTATCGGACCCATGTGTGTTGGAGATCATGCATGTCAAAGACGAAGGGTACGCCGTGGTTTTTCTTCAAGGTGTGGCCAATCCGCAAGGTGTCTGCATCGTGGCAATAGACCAGCGCGGGGAGGTCGTTGACCAAGGTTCGGAGCACCGTGCGCTGGAAACGGCGAATCCCTCTGTAGGTGGAGACGGTACCTCCGTAGGCGACCTTGCCGATCCGGTACCGCATGACGCGGACCCCGTGGTGATTTTCGCTCATCGGGTGGCTTTCCTCTCTGTCAAATGCGTGGACCGTCACCTGGTACCCTGCTTGATGCATCCAAACGGCATGGCGCAAAACTCGAGGGTCCGGAGCGCACGCATTGGTGACCACCATCGCCACTCGGACCATGGTCTGCGCAGGTCGCGTTGTGTCATAGGCTGTTCCCTGTGCGCTGGTGGAGTGAAGCAATTCATTATGAGCGGCGCGCGTATGGCTCTCCTCATACCCACCGAAAGGAATGTGTGTGCCATGGTCGACCAACTACCGAATCGAGGACGCGAGGCAGAAATGTTGGAGGAAATGGGGCTCAAATCCATGGAGGATTTGTTCTCCGACATTCCAGGAGATGTGCGATTTGCTGGAGACCTTCCCCTTCCCGGGCCACAATCGGAAGAGGAGATCATCAGCGATGCACGACGCCTTTTGGGTGCCAACACCGATATGGGGAGCAGGCCATCGTTTTTGGGGGCTGGTTTGTACCGGAATTATGTCCCAGCCGCTGTCTTTCAGCTCGTTACCAGAGGCGAGTTTCTCACCGCCTACACCCCGTACCAACCGGAGGTTAGTCAGGGCATGCTCCAAGCGATGTGGGAATTTCAAACACTGATTTCAGAATTGGTGGGGCTTCCTATTGCTAACCTGTCCCTCTACGACGGTTCTACGGCTGCGGCTGAAGCGCTGACATGTGCCGTACGTGTCCACAGTCGCAAAGCAAGCCAACCAAACACGGTCTACGTCTCATCTTTGACACCTCCTGACAAGCTCTCCGTGATGCACAATTATTGCCAAGGAGCAGAAATCGAGATCCGAACCCTCGCTCACAACGAAGACGGGACGCTGGATCTTGAAGCCCTAAGGGAAGCGGCAGGCTCCTGCGGCGTTTACCTCGAACAACCCAACCCCTTGGGTGTCCTCGACGAAGGATTGACCAGCGTCAAGGAAATCATCGGTAAACATACAGCGCTCATCGTTGGTGCTCAACCGATTTCGCTTGGCGTGGTTGAAGCTCCTGGCCACTACGGAGCAGACATCGTGGTGGGCGAAGGCCAACCGCTCGGAAGCCCGGTCACCGGCGGTGGCCCTCTCTACGGCATTTTTGCGTGCACCAAGCCTTACCTCCGACTTATGCCCGGTCGAATCGTCGGTCGAAGCATTGACGTTGACGGAAAGGAGGCCTACTGCCTGACCCTTTCAACACGGGAACAGCACATTCGAAGGCACCGAGCAACCTCAAACATTTGCACCAACGAGACCTTGATCGCCCTCATGGGTGCCATGCACATGGCTCTTCTCGGGCCAGATGGTCTACGAGACCTTGCACATCGGAACATGATCTGTCTCTTATACACATCTCCGAGCCCACGAGACCGCTGATAATC
>CAXHCG010000103.1:0-6452 GCA_964014905.1 uncultured Candidatus Poseidoniales archaeon
CAATTCGCACGGTCATGAACGGGTGAACCCGTCGACACGCGCTATAATGTTTGACATGGAATCTGCGCAGTTCAAGGCCGTTTGGAGGGCCGGGACAGCCATCCGTCACTCTTCTTCCGAAGCGTGATGTTGCTTCATTTCCTTTAGGCTGGGCAGCGTGGCAAGTTGAGACGGCCAGTCCTTGTCTTCGACGCCTTTCATCTTCCTTCGAAGCGATGCTCGATTGTCTTCTGGAGACCATTTCAAAGGGGCAGCTGCCTGCGCTCGCTCTCCACATTCAGGGCAAACGGTCTGCAAAGAGAACGCGCCACAGGTCAGGCATTGTTGCATACGTTGTTTGGCCACTGTCTCACTCCCGTTCAGCGATTGCTTCGCCACCTGCATCGGCCATGTGGTTCACCACGGCTTGGATTGCCTTCTCCCACGTGGTTTCAGCCACTTTGAAATCCGGGGCTTTCAACTCAATGCGGTAGGATGGGGCACCGTCGTAGAAACATTTGACATCGATCTCTTGGGCTTCGTTGGTCAGCGATTCGGCTGCTTCCAATGCGGAGCGTATCACAGAAACCCCGTCGATCACGTTGATGCTAAGGGTGAGTGAGCCGCGTACTTCCACAAAGGGAGGGATGATGTTTTCAATGGCCATCTCGATGAACGGCGCCAACCAATCTCCCTCAAAGCCAGCGTTTTCAAGGGCCCCTTCTTGCATGGCTGCTTCTTCAAAAGCAGCGTAGAGTCCACCAAACGCATCCACGAGTTCGCCAGCCTGCTCATTCATGGCGTCTTCATCCCAACCGACCTTTTCGGAGAGAACCTTCAACAACTGTTGAGCGCGTTGTTCGTTCTTCCATTCTTGGAGTCGTCCTCGCCTGCGCTCTTCTGAGACGGATTTTAGGGACAATTCCATTGAGGTGCCGTCTCGGCGTGTCCGCATGACTTTGCAGATCACCCGCTGGCCTTCACGGACAAAGCCACGGATGTTTTTGACCCATCCCGAGGCAATCTCACCAATGAAAATGAACCCCTCAACGCCTTCGTATTCGTCAAGGTCGGCGTAGGCTCCGTTCTGCTTGACGGTTTTGATGGTCGCAACGACCAATTCACCTTCTTCGGGCGTGGCGACGTCTTGGTTGACCATGGAGGCTCAGCCTCCTCAGTTCAGTGCTTCCACAACGGTGCAACCGACGAGTTCGGCTTTTCCACCGGCAGGTTTGGTCATCGTTGCGCTGCAAACATCGCAGGTAATCGGGGTTGTTGCTCGAGAGAAGATGATTGATTCGCTTCCGCAATCACGGCAGCTAATTCGGAAAAAGAGTTTGGTCATGGGGTACACCTCAGCGGTCGACAAGTTCGAATTTTTTGGCACGCTTGCAAGGAGCGTAGTGGGCTTTGCCCGTTTCTGTGCATCGGTAGAGGATGTTGACCCGCTTGGTCGGTTTTTCTCGACCGTCGGGCTTGGGACGAGGGAAACCTCGGTATCCAGCCATGACACGACGGAACCGTCGTTGACCCCAGCGAAGTTCTGAAGCCCGCCTCTTCTTTACACGCTCCACGGTGTGGAGGGTGTGCTTGCCAGCGGATGGACTGTAGCGCATTACTTGACGAGGTCGCTTTACCATGGAAACACCTAAGCATTCACCCCACAGAGGTCGGGTATTTATGCCCTCCGCCATCCATTGTGGACAAAATCACACCACTGCGTTCACATTGGAGGGATTCTCTATAAATCTAGGAGGTCAGCAGGATGCATGGAAGAAGCGACGCAAGCCTTCGTTTTCTTCTGGCTTGCTGGTTTGCTCCTTGTGGTTGGAGCCATGGTTGGTTTCTTTTCCAAGGTTCACTGGCAGCGCCGCGCCGGCATGGCCATGCTGGTTCTTGGCTCGCTGTCGTTGATGGCCACGCCTTGGACGCTTCCGTTCTCTCCTTCCAGTGCGTTTGGCCACCTGCTCGGGAGCCTCGTTGGCCCAGCGGTTCTTTTGGTCGTCGGTTTTTACCTCATCACCTTTTCAGGCAATGTTCCTGTGGGCCGGCTGACGAAAAGCGATCGCACCACGGGCGTTGCGATGGTGATGCTTGGTGTGCTGTGGTTGGAAGCCATGCACTGGTGGATCCTCACGCCCATGTACCCGGGTGAGGTGAACCGATACTGGCTTATTTTCTGGCCGACCATGTTGCTGGGAATCCTGACCCTCTCACTGGGTGCGTATTCCGTGGTTGGTTTGGTTGGAGACGGACGGTTGCGGGAACAACGGTTGATGTTGCTCGTCGCCGTTTTTGCCTCCCTTCTCTTGTTGTTGGGCGCCATGCTCGACGGTCCAAATGTAAGCCGAGATCAATTTTCAGTCGAGGTTCTCCTGGCCGCAGCGGACATTTTCGGTGCGATGGTCGGTGCGGCGTTTGCTATCCTTCTGTTTGCAATCGTGCTCGCCATCTATGAATCACAACAGCCTTCTCCGAAACGATTGGACCCGCCTACCTCGACTCAACTCGAGCAAGCGAGCCGAATCATTGCTCAGAACCTTGGAGGTGAAACGGAAGATGAATGAACCAGCTCAAAACCGGTCGCTTGCTCGCATGGGAATGGTGATCATGCTGCCGTTGGCGGCCATCATCGCGACCACCGTGTGGCTTTCAAACGGTTCAACTGGAGGCACCTTAACCCGCTTCACCAACGCGCTTCTGACGTCCTTTACGCTGTTTTCCTTCATGCTGCTGTTGACCCTTTTCGTTTATGGCGATGCCCGAAAACGTCCGATTGCCCCACTCCTTGGAATGTGCATGAGCGTTTTGCTCGGGATAGGGCTCTCGGTGTTTTTCCTTTCTCAAGGGGAACTCCTGATGGAAGACAACGGTTCAGTGCGTGCTCAAGCGCTCTCAAACACGATTCGGTTCGGAACAACCGTGCTCGGAATTGCGCTTGCTGTGGTGGTTGTTGCTGGCACGCTGTTTGCAAGCATCATGAACGGCCCCTCCCAAACCATTCACTTTGAAGAGGAATGAACAGGGCCAGATGGCTTGCCGTTGATTTCATAAGGGGGAGGTCGGTGGGCAACTCGTTCAGGTGAGGTCATGTCCAAAGGTACACCGTCAATGGGTAAGCGACAAAAGACCACCCACATTCGATGCCGAAGGTGCGGTCGCAGCTCCTACCACAAGCAGAAAAAGGTCTGCGCAGCGTGTGGATTTGGGCAGACTGCAAGGATGCGAAAGTACAACTGGTCGAAGAAAACACACCGTCCAAAGGCTTGAAGCGATTTCATCGCAACGATAAGAAGCAACCTCGGTTACGTGGTCACGAGGCGAAAGCATGTGTGGCATCCTCGGAATCGTTGGCCAACACGGCTCGCACGTGAATCAGCTCCTCTATGACGGACTTACCGTTCTCCAGCATCGTGGTCAAGATGCCGCAGGAATCCTCACCGATACCGAAGGCCATTTCCGGCTTCGAAAGTCCAACGGCCTGGTCTCCGACGTGTTCTTCAAGCGCCACATGCTTCGCCTTGAGGGGAATGTCGGACTCGGGCACGTCCGCTACCCAACCGCTGGCTCTTCATCAAGCGCTGAAGCGCAACCGTTCTATGTCAATTCGCCCTACGGCATTGCCCTGGCCCACAACGGGAACCTCACGAACGCCGAGGACCTAGGGCGATTCATACGCGATGATTGCATGCGCCACATCAACACAACAAGCGATTCAGAATTGCTCCTGAATGCGCTCGCTGTGGAATTGGGTGAGCGGTCGTCTTCGCTTCGAATTCAAGGCGACCCACACATGAACATCGAGACCGTGTTCGGGGCTGTCAGCGCTGTGAACAGTCGGGTAAAGGGCGGTTATGCCTGCGTGTCGGTCATTTCCGGATACGGGTTGCTGGCGTTCAGGGACCCGAATGGCATTCGCCCACTGATCTATGGTATGCGAGAAATCGACGGTCAGGCAGAATACATCGTGGCCAGTGAGAGCGTGGCCATCACTGCGCTTGGTTTCGAGGTCGTTCGGGACATCCTTCCGGGTGAAGCGATTTTTATCAGTGCGTCTGGACACTTCTTCAACCGGCAGTGCTCTGAACCATCGGACTACACGCCCTGCATTTTTGAGCACGTCTATTTTGCTCGGCCCGATTCAGTTATCGATGGCATGTCGGTCTACCAATCCCGGTTAAATCAAGGTCAGCGGTTGGCTGAACGGCTTCTTGAATCATGGGCGGATCACGACATTGATGTGGTTATTCCAATTCCTGATTCAGGTCGAATCGCAGCGCTTCAAATGGCAAAAACGCTCAACGTACCTTACCGTGAGGGTTTTGTGAAGAACCGCTATGTCGGCAGGACGTTCATCATGCCCGGCCAAGCCCTGCGGGAAAAGTCAGTTCGTAGAAAACTCAACGCCATCGAGAACGAGTTTCGAGGAAAGAACGTTCTCTTGGTTGACGATTCAATTGTTCGAGGCACCACCAGTGCTCAAATCATCGAAATGGCTCGGGACGTTGGTGCCTCCAAGGTGTATTTTGCGTCGGCCGCGCCACCTGTTCGCCACCCCAACGTCTACGGAATTGACATGCCGGCAGTGAATGAATTCATTGCGAACGGGCGCTCAATTGAACAGATCAATGCGACCATCGGCAGCGATCGTTTGTTTTACCAAACGCTTGACGACTTGATTGAAGTCACCCAGCAGGAAGGTTCGGAGGTCTCTGCCTTCGATTCGAGTTGCTTCAACGGTCAATACATCACCGGCGACATCGATGAGGCCTATCTGCAGAAACTTTACGATGCACGAAACGATGCTGCAAAAGGCCAATCCCATGTTGATGACGCCGGGATTGATCTTCACAACGATGACGCGTTGTAGGCAAGAATCAGCGCGGGCGAGTTCTTTTGAACGAGCGTGCTCACCTCCACGCATGGTCTCCACCCGACGTGTGGTCTCTCTCCTCTCTCCAGAGGAAAAGATAACCCACATCGCTCTTGATGAGGAGCGTGATCTTCTCGCATGGGTGGAGGGGAGGACTTCCATTCATGTTGGGCGCCTAGACGGTGACGGTAAACTCGAACGGCTCAGCATGTTCTCCACGGCACACACGGTTTCCTTTCTTTCGTTTCACCGTTCACATTTGGTGGTCGGGGACGACATTGAAACCGTTTCATTTTACGACCAAGAAGGCCTTCTTCTCGAGACGCAAGACGTAGACGGCGGGGTACAGCGATGCATTTTCATGGACTTGAAAGTGGTTGTTCTCAGCGGCATGGGCGAAGTGCATATCGTTCAGTTTGAACGGGACCCCGTCAACCTCTCACGAAAGCTGGGATTGAACGATGTTGTCCATATTGCGGTCCGACCTGGTCGCATTTATGTCGCTGAACAAGCAGGCGGGGTCGTGGCATGCGATGAAGAAAACATTGTCTGGCGGCGCCCTGCACGAGGAGACCACGGGGAACGCATCACCGGTCTTGGACTCACTCGAGAGGGGCGCCTATTCTTGACCCGAGAAGGCCATGCTTTGGTCGCAGGCGACGAGGAGGCCATTGAATTTGAACTCTGGTCAAACGATTCGCTGCAGGTGCGCAAAGACCAGAGTATGCGTTTACTCACTTATTCGCAATCATCGCTAGGAGCCATCCTTGGTTTTGATGACGGAACCGTTCATCGTCTCCTGGAAGACGGTACGATGGAGGAGTTGTTGGCGACGGGTCATCCAGTGTTTTCTTGTGCGGAACATCAGAGCGAGGTTCTTGCAAGTTCGTGGTTTTACATTCATGGAATCCTTGACGGCGTGGCTTGGAAGGTGGAACATCAGGGCATGCCTGAGATGCTTTGCTACCACTCCAAGCTTCGCCTTTTGGTGTTTGCAGGGGACGATCAAAACGATTACACCAACCCCGAACCCATTGGCTTGATGAACATGAGCGAAGGCATCGTTGAAGCAGATACCTCCGACCTGTCCCAGTGGTTTCAGGTGAAGGCTGCGGCACAACCCCTTTCCGCTGAAGAGCTCTATGGCGACGACCAGGATGTTCTTGAATTTCTAACAGAGGATGAACGTGCATCCTTGACCTCCATGTCTGAAACCGATGTTGGACATGATTCATTGATGGCTGCGATGGAACAGGACGTCGAGCCCTCAAATGGACTGCAATCGATGCCTTCTGACGGTGATTTGTTGGACGCTCTCAACAGCGTTGAGGCTCTCACGCTGGAAGAAACCGATGAGCTGTTCGATGCGCTGTCTGCTTCAGTCAGTGAAATCATCCCGCCACGGGCCGTTGCGGGGGATGACCAGCGTCATGTGGCTGACGGCGATGGAACCTGTGTTGTGTTGTTGGACGGAAGAGGCTCCTACGACCCTCACAACCGTATTGCTCGGTGGTCGTGGTACGATGAGCGAGGGAAGGAGTTGACGGCAGCGGCTCAAGTCAAACTGAAGTTACCGGTTGGAATGCACCGGCTGTCTCTT
>CAXHCG010000104.1:0-6422 GCA_964014905.1 uncultured Candidatus Poseidoniales archaeon
GATTATCAGCGGTCTCGTGGGCTCGGAGATGTGTATAAGAGACAGCCCCCCGAACGTTGGCCGCTTCGTGAAGCAGCCAGCGATGAAAGCGCCTGTCCATGGTCAGTTCTGGGTGAAAGGTCACACCGAGCTTCTTCCCGTCAAGGACGCCCACGACTTCCTCACCGAGATGAGCAATCGGCGTGCATTGCACCGTACCTTGCTCAAATCGAGGGGCACGGATGAACACACCGGGAAACCCCTCGCTCAATTGAGATGCCCCTCGGGTGGCGACCTCCAACGGTTGATGGGAAAATTGGTCACGTTGAGCCGGTTGACTTTGCCTGAACTCAACATGAGGTACTTCGAGGTCAACTGCAACAACGGCTTCGAACGAATCCCTTTGACGCCCCCACGCATTGCGAGCGATTTCAGCCGCCAAGTAGGGCTGACGTTCTGCCTCAGGGGCAGCCAACAGGATGGCACCTGCACACGTGCCAAGCACCGGTCGATTGGGATGGGCGTCCATCCACGAAAAGAGGGCTGAGAGCAAGGATTCGTACCTGCTGGCAATGCGCATGGTGGTTGATTCACCCCCAGGTAGCACCAAAGCGTCGAGTTGGTCGTTTACGTGGTCGGCTTTTCGGCATTCAACCACCTCAACCTCAAGACCGAGCTCACTGGCGGCCCCACGGAGCGCCTCTGCATGCTCGTGACGGGCGCCCTGAAGCATCGCCAGACCCACACGCAGCATGGTGCTGGGTCCATCACCTTCCCTATCAGTCCAGCGCTTCGAGCGAAGCCCGTTGGAGGTCTTTCAAGCAAGGACTTCAAAGACCGGGATGACCTCCGAAAGCCATGGCTCACACGGGCGACTGCTTTCTTGTTCCGGGACCGGTTCGCATGAACGATGCGTGCCTCCAAGCCATGGCAACACCCGTGATGACCGCCCGTGGCCCAGAGTTCCGCCAAGTGATGGCCAAACTGAACGCTGGCTTGCGCTACGCGTTCAACCTCTCACCGTCTGCACCTGAAATGAAGACACAGTCGTGGACCGGAGAAGACGGGTACCGTGTGGTGGTCGTCTCTGGAAGCGGGACAGCAGCCATGGAGATGGTCATTGCCAACCGATTTCGCAACAACGATCTGGTTCTCGTTCCTACAAATGGAAAGTTTGGGGAACGTGTTGCCGACATCTGCCGGCAGTTCTGCAACGTGAAACAACTTCAATACGAATGGGGCCGTTCCTTTGACCTCTATGAATTGGAACAACAACTTGAACGAGGCTGCTATGAAGCCCTGCTCATCTGCCACAACGAAACCAGCAGCGGCATTGTGCAGGACGCCGAGGCCATCGCTGAAATGTGTGAACGTCACAATGTCTCGTTTATTCTCGACGGCATCACCTCAGTCGGGGGAATGCCGGTTCACCCGGCGAAATGGAAAGCAGAGGCCGTGGTGATGGGAGCCCAAAAATGCACAGCAGGACCCTCTGGCATCGCAGCCATTGCCCTGAATGAACACTGCGTTGAACGCATCAAGGCCATTCACCAGCAGGGTGATTCGAATCCTCGCTATTACCTTGACATGATTTCTGCGCTCAAAAAGGGAGATGACGACCAGACCCCCTGGACACCTGCCATCAACCTCGCCATGGGATGGGGAGCCGCTCTTGAGCATCTGCAAAAAGAAACCAACGAAGCCCGCTGGTCGCGATGCGACACCATGGCCAAAGGTGTGCGCGCCTTGTTTACTGATCTCGGGTTCGGCCTGTTGGCGGACAGTGGGCAGCGAAGCAGTACAGTGACAGCCGTCATGTATCCAGAGGGTGTTGATGATGCATGGCGAACCGCCCTAAAAGACCGCTATGAAACGCAAGTGATTGGCGCACAAGACCACCTCAAAGGAAAGATGTTCAGGGTTGGATCAATGGGTGAAACACCCGTTGAGGAAATGATTGAAGGGTGCAAGCGCATGATTGAATGTTTCCGTGAATTTGGCGTTGACCTCAAAGAGGTGGATGTCGCTTCCTATTTCAGGTGAGATAGACCATGAAACGCTGCATCGTTCTTGGTCGCTTCCAACCGTTCCACCTCGGGCATGCTGGTTTGATTCAAGCCGCAGCAGACCACGCAGAGGGAGGCGAAGTGGTGGTTGCCATTGGCTCTGCGCAAGCAGGATGGGAGCCTGACAACCCATGGACGGCTGATGAACGTCAATCCATGATTGAAGCCTGGTCAAAACAAACCGGCATTGAGCTCACCGTAGTGCAGATTGAGGACATCAACGACCCTCCGAACTGGGTAGAACATGCTACCAAGAAACACGGTGCCGGCCTCCTCGTCACCTCCGACGAACCAACCTTGGAACTTTACAAGGGCGCTGGATGGACCGTTCACGAAGTATCCTTGAGCGATCGAGAAACCTTGGAAGGTTGGCGGGTACGCCAGACCGTCCGAATGTTGTCAACGGTGATGGACGACGAGGCCGCTCGGGAGGTCCTTCGCAATGCAGTGCCTCCTGCAGTGATTGAATGGTTGATTGAACACGACGCCATGTTCCGCTGCTCGACCTTCGAAACGGGCGTCCACGCAGGCTAGGCTTCACTCTGAAGCGACCACGACACGGGCGACAAGGATGACCTTGGATTTGTACATGTAGCCCTGCTCGAGGACGTCCACTACCGTACCGTTGGGATGGGCGTCGCTGGGGGGGATGGTGGCAATGGCCTCCATTTTTGACGGATCAAATTCAACGCCCTTTGCCTCAATCGAGGCAACACCGTCGGCTTGGAGTTCATGCCACATTTTGTTTCGCAAAAGTCGAAGACCTTGGGCCACAGGGGATTGGTCATCCTCCTCAATGCCGCTCATGGCTCGGTCAACATCACCAAGAATTGTCAGCATGCGACGGGCCATGCCCATTCCGCCGTACTGTATGGCTTCGGCTTTGTCGGCCATGAGGCGCTTGCGGACGTTTTGGATTTCAGCCTCTTTGTAGGCGATTTCCTTCTCTGCAAATTCAGCACGCTCCAAGGCCACTTCGAGCGGGTCTCGCTCTTCTTCGGGCTCCTCCTCTGGCTGGTCAACGGTCACTTCAGATGCGTTCACATCCGAGCTGGTTTCCTCCGTTGGAGCCGCTTCATCAACAACGTCCTCGACGGGCTCATCAGCGGGTTCTTCGTCCGACATTGACCCTACGGCAGAGAAGGTGGATTTTGAACCCCACGCTCACACCGACTGGAGAAAGACCGAAAGGTTCCATTCTCCGTGGCCCCATCTTGAAGCTTCGAGGTGTTCCCTGCCGATAACAAGCACAAGATCGTCCTCGTTCATGGCACGGTTCACGGCATGGACCAGCGCTTTTGAGGCACGCGTGTGGGCCTCAAACGTTGGCACTATTTTCGGGTCAAGCGCCTCATCCAACGTCTCTCCAAGCGCTTTTCGACGTTCCATCCAATCAATCACCACGCGTTCTGCATATTCGCTCTCTGCGATGCCATGAAGGCGTTGTACCGCTTGCTCCCAGGTGGCTTGCGTGTACAATTCGTGGATGTCTTCGGCCTCATTTCCCGTGGCGTTTTCGAGGTACAGGAAGGCTCGTCCCTCCCACACTTCCCATTGGCCGGGGCTGGCCCATTTCATGAGGTGGAGAAGGCCTTCCTCGCCATCGTCAAGTTCAGCAAAATTCTGTGCTGATGTTGGTTGAGATTCAACCGATTGCTGGTCCATCCAATCCAAAAGTTCTGCCTCGGCATCGATGGCAAACGAGGTGTTGAGCACCTTGTCTTGATCGGGCCGGTGAACTCGCAGTGTTGCTTTTTCCATGCCTGATTTCAACTCGCTCCAAGGCAGAGATAGCAGATGGTGAAGGGTTGGTTTGTGGACCAGGAGGCCAATCATGTCCAAGCCCATGTTTGCCTCCAACAGCTCACCCTGTTTGAGGGCATCGTTCACAGCCCCAAACAGCTTCAATCGGCGCTGAAATGCGTAAGAGCCTTCAAGAACAGCCAACGAAGCCCCGATACAGGAGGGTTGGGCTTGGCGACGATTAAGGAGCAAATCGAATTGATTCGCGCCGAGATCGACAAGACCCAGAAGAACAAGGCAACGAACGCCCACATAGGGAAGTTGAAGGCCAAAATCGCCCAACTCAAACTCAAGGAGGAAAAGACGGCTGCGCACTCAAAAGCCAGCGGTGGTGGCAAAGGGTTTGAGGTTCGAAAATCCGGTGACGCTACGGTGGCTCTGGTGGGTTTTCCTTCCGTGGGTAAATCCACCCTCATTTCCAAAGTCACCGACGCTCATTCTGAAACGGGTGGATATGCGTTCACCACCCTCACGTGCATCCCGGGTGTGATGGAACACCGAGGCGCTAAAATCCAGATTCTTGACCTGCCCGGACTCATCAAAGGGGCTGCAGAAGGGAAAGGTCGTGGGCGTGAAATCCTCAACGTGATTCGAAGCGCCGACATGGTTCTCTACATCGTTGACCCGTTTCAAGACGGCCACTTCAACGTTCTTCATCGTGAACTCCACAACGCAGGACTGCGCCTCAACGAAATCAGACCGCCCGTGTTCATCAAACGAACGGACCGTGGCGGTATCGAAGTTCGAAGCACCGTTGAACAAACCCATCTCACGCACGAGGAAATGGCCGACATCATTCGTTCCTTCGGCTTCACATCGGCCCTCGTCACCCTTCGGGAAAATTCAACGGCAGAACAAATCGTCGACGCTCTAGCAGGGAACCGGATTTACGAAAAAGCCGTCATTGCCATCAACAAAATTGACATTGCGACCGACCACGACATCGCCCGAGCACGGTCGGCGTTGCCCCAAGAATGGCCCATCATGAACATCTCAGCGTTCAAGGACATCGGCCTGGATGAGCTCAAGGACTTCATTTACGACAACCTTGGCTTCATGCGCGTGTTCCTCAAACCGCAAGGCCAAGAAGCCGACATGGAAGAACCGCTCATCGTGAAGGACGACTCCACGGTGGAAAACATCTGCATCAAACTGCACCGGGACTTCGTCCGAAAATTCCGCTTTGCCCGCATTCGAGGACCAAGTGCAAAATTTGACGACCAGCGCGTTGGGCTTGAACACCAACTGAAGGATGGCGACGTGCTAACCATCGTCGTCAAGCGCTAGTTCGCCTTAGACCTCGACGGAGTTGAGGGTCCGGTCGGTCTCTTCTGGATCAATGTACAACGCAGCGAGGATGACGAAGGTTTCCAACATCGCTGCGATGAAGAAGAGCGTCTGGTAGTTGTAGCGCTCTGCGAAGATAGGGGCCAACTGGTAGCCAATGATGGCGGAGAGGTTCATCATGGCCATGTAGCCGGTGAACTGCGTCCCGCCGACTTCAGCCCACGTGACCCGCATCATCAGTGAATAGGCGCAGATGGAGACGATGGCCCACAGGAAGGTGTGGATGATCCATACGAGCATCATGAACCATCCCTCGCCCCACATTGAATCGAGCATCCCCCAAGTGAGCGTGGTCAATGAGGCCCCGAGCGCTGCAAACATCAGCATGGATTTACCACCGAAGCGACGACCAAGTTCCCCGCCCGCCATGGCCCCCAACATGGTTACGATGAGGATAATGCCGCCCTTCGTAGCGTTGAATTCTTCTTGACTCCAACCCAACTCCTGTAGGAAAAGCAGGGGCAGAATGGGGATGAGGATGAAAGCAAGTGAGATAACGAGGCTGACCACGATGCCAAGTTGGGCGGATCGTACGGAAAACGCCGTTCGGATGTTGCTCAAAATGACGGCGAAATCCCGAACTTCCTGACCTTCCTCATCGGGCTTGTCCTCTTTCGCTTCCACCTCTGCCTCGTCCCATGGGAAACGCTTCTCCCCAGGCCGTTCTCGCATGAAGAGCGGAACCATCATGATGATGACGAGAATGGGGATTTGAATCAAAAACGCACCCTTGATGCCAACGGTGCCAATGATGGTGCCTAAACCAGCACCCCCAATGACGCCACCCAACGATTTGGAGGTGAACATGTAACTGTTGACCCGCTCAAATTCATGCGGCAGCAACACGTCCACGGCGAGGGCATCGGTTGATACATCCTGGAGCGCAGTGAACACGTTGTACACGAAGAACAGAGCACCAAGAAGCGATATGTTGTCCGTCAAATCGGGGACCAAGAGCATCGTGATGAGCAGCGCCACCATGCCCGTCTGAGCGATGAGAATCCACGGACGACGACGGCCCAATTCGGGCATCTGGAAGCGGTCGATGATGGGGCCCCAGAGAAACTTGAACGACCATGGCAAGGTTCCCAGCGTCAGCAAGTAAGCAAGGTCGCCGGCGTCGGCGCCTTCTGCAGCGAGGAACGTGACCATCGTGACCGTGATGAAGCCCCATGGAACACCTTGAGCGACGTACAGCGCAGAGAGGGTGATAACCCGCGCCCGATA
>CAXHCG010000105.1:0-6398 GCA_964014905.1 uncultured Candidatus Poseidoniales archaeon
TCTCGTGGGCTCGGAGATGTGTATAAGAGACAGACGCCTGACACATTCAAGCCTGAGATGCTTCACACGCCAATGCAAGACTCACACTCGAAGAGCCGAACGGTCTCGGTCACCATCCTTGACGGTGGCGACCCAGCCGCAGGTCTCAACGTGTCCAGTTCTGCTGGCGTCGGACCAACCCTCTACCACCGAGTCACGCCTGCGGGCGGAACAGCGAGCAGTTGGGTGCCAACAGCCATGACCCAAGAGTCCGGTAAGACCCGCGCACAATGTGCGCTAGCTGCTTGTACGTGGAGCGCCGGCGTTGAAGACCTCGAAGTGAATGACACCGTGGAATACTACTTCACATCCCGTGACGTTTCCACCGTCTCACAAGGCATCAACATCAACACGTCATCGACCTACTCCTTTGACCGCGGCGACCCAAGCAAGGTGTTCGTGGTTGAGTGGCACGACATGTCCTACTACACCTACGGTCAACTGTGTACCGTTCAGGCTCTGTTCTATGACGTGACCAACGAGATCGAATACAAGTACGACAGTGGTTGCCGAACGACCTACAACTCCTGGTCGATTGGATACATGGACCAGACTCGACAAAAGGGTGCCAGCATCTCTCACCAATCATCGACGAGTTTCAACACCAACCCTGGTCACGTCCCCACAACCTCGAACTTCCGAATTTCGACAAGTTCGACGGCCCACGCATGGGAATCCTTCGACAAGGGACTGGTTGAGGTCACCAACGCCGACACTGCAATGTCGGGTACCTCCAACGGTGCACCGTACATCTACTACTGCATCTCGTCTTACTACTGGAACACGTACAAGGCTCGCTGCAACGCGAACATTGACATCCCAGCAGGATTCGAGTTCGAGTACTTCGGGACGACCTACGACGGCGACGATTCCAACGATCGTGTCCAACTCAGCCGACAAGGCTCGATGTACTTCATCAGCAACGGAAACACGAACGTTGAGCGCAACGTTTGGACCTATCACCAGCCTGCCCTTCCTTACAGCGGAAGCAGCTTGGCACGCCCAGGTACAATCGCTCCGTTCTGGACAGGATACAACCAGTATTACTGCCACGTGAGCTCCAGCCAGGATTGTTCAGTGTACTATCGCGTGATGCCTTACGAAGGCAAGGGTACCGATGTATCAGCTGACATCACGTCCGACCCAGTGTGGGACATGACCGACAGCCCAATTCGCATCAACCCGTCCAACGACTACCTTGTGGTCTCGTCTGACCTGACCATCAAGCCAGGCGTCGAAATCTTCGTCGCTCCGGGCAAAGGAATCTCCTTCGACGGATCGTGCACCAAGATGTCAGCGCTCGGGAATGCCTCACACCCAATCAACATCACCGGAATGAACGGTGGCGAATGGAAGGGTATGGCTTTCACCGATGACTGTACGTCAGCCGGTGGCACAGATGACCGACATCAGTTTACGCACGTGAACTTCAAGAACACCTCGGACGCTGTGTTCCGCTCAGGTAGTCGCCACGACAACTCAGGACCCTCCTGCGGGAGTTCAACGGCCGACTGTAACACCGGAAACTACACGATGAGCGATGTCACCTTCACCGACGTCGGTGCTGTGTTCACGCACGGCAGCGGCCAAGGAACAGTCGTGACCATGGAAGACTTCGAAATTGACGGTTCAGACGAATCGTGTTTCAACTTCGCTGAAAACACCATTGCCACGTTGAAAGAAGGCAGCATCAAGAACTGCAACAAGGATGGTACATCAGGCGGCGGCGCAATTGTGAACGTCGCAGGCTCCACCGCCGGTGCACTCCACGCTGAGAACTTGACCGTTGAGAACTCTTACGTGAACTTCATCGATGTTGACCTGCAAGATGTCACCGTCTCCAACGTCACTGTGACCAACCCATCGGCCCAGACCGGTGTGGCCATTGACTCGATGAGCGGTAGCAACTCCAACGTTGTGCTTCACAACGTGGATGCAGACAGCTACGCCAACTCAGGCATCAACGCTATGGGCAGTTTGTCCATGACGGACGTTGACCTTGGTACGGCCGACCTGTTGCTCATCCCCGGTGGATCGTCTCAGACCGGAAACGGACCATCGAGTTCCGATGCGGTGTTCGACACGATTACTGCAGGTGACATCACCATGCAGCGTATCCACCCGGGTACCTTCACGGACATCACGGCAGAAGACATCTCAATGAGTGGCTCCTCCATTGTCACTGAAGTGGTCCAAATGGACAACTGGGACATTGACACCTTCACGCTTTCAGGCTGTGGTTGGTCATTGATCATGGACACTCCGTCCATGGAGTCGTTCAAGAGCAGCTGTTCCAGTTCCTCTGCAAAGAACACCGTTGTGATCAGTGATGGTACAATCTCACACAGCTCGACAAGCATCCACGTGATCGATGGACGTAACTCCCACATCACTGTTGGAGAAACGAGCATCACAAGCACGAGTGCTTCCAACGCTGTTGGAACAATGAAGGCTGCGAAGGCTCGCTCAGGAACCAACATCGTTCTGATTGATGTCTCATTCAACAGCAACGACTGTTCGGATTCAAATGGAAACACAGGCAACTGTCCAGTTGATATCTCGTCCTCGAGTTCAAACCCATCAATGGTTTACTACGGTGGTTTGGCGAACGTTTCGGTTTACCGACTCGCCCAAGCCAACAAGGTCTACAAGGCTGACCACATGGTCACTGCTTCGCTCCTGGACAGCAGCATGAACGAGTTGTTCCAAGTTGGCAGCCACATCACGGACGCCAATGGAAACACCAGCGTTTGGGTTGTTGTGGATGACGACGATGGCACAACATACGAGGACCACGTGGTCCGTGCCTTCGGTACGGCTGGTCAAAACGAGACCTACCCCGATGACTATCCAGACGCCACCCTAGCGAGCAGCTGGTACCCAAGCAACGGATACACATGGGGCACGCACCTCGACTTGCTGTTGGAGCCTGCTCCAATCGTGTTCAACGATCCTACATTGAACTGCTACAAGTTGATCAACGACCCAGTCTACACGAACCTGTCTGCTAACTTTGACGGTGTTGACACCTTCACCTTTGATGACACCTCCATCACCGTCTCAGCAGATATAATGCTGGACACCTGTGGATTCGTGTTGCAGGGCGGTTCGCTCCGTGTGCAAAGCACAGCGACCTCGTCCCCTGTGATCACCATCAAGGACACCGGTTTCTTGACGGCAAACAACGATGGAACATCTGGAAGCCCAGCGGCCATCCGTGCAGTATCTTCGACCTACGGTCTCCATCTGGACATCCAGAACGGCGGTACGCTCACACTCGACCACGCCAACCTGCGCGACGTTGCATGGGACGCCACCACCGAGTCGGCGCTTTACATCGGCATGGGTGCTACGTTGAACATGCTCGATTCAGCGACCATTTTTGGTTCTTCAGCCTCGGCGGACGAGATGTCTACCGTGAAGATTCAGGGTGGCTCAGCGAACATCGACTCGTCCAGCATCATTAACACCGGTCAATCCGGTACGGCGATTTGGATCGAAAACTCCGGCGCCACGCTCTCCGACATCATTGTCAAGAACGCAGCAGTTGGTATCCAGAGCTACAACGGTGCTCCTCAAGTTGATGGATTCACCTCGACAGGAAACACCGTCGGTATCAACGCCTACGGTGGCATGTCGCTACCAACCATCTACCGCAGTACGTCGCTCTCTGGAATGAACGCTGGATGGACCACCTACAAGATTGACCTGTCAACCTACCTCGGAACAGGCGACTACTTGCAGGTTGGTGCAAACTCGATCTTCGCTGGTGGAAACGCTCACCCAAGCTACAACTATGCTACAGGTAAGTACTACTTCATCACCGACCGAATGAACATCATGTTCGAGGACGACGCTGGAAACGAGTGGAACATCACCGACAGTGGTCAGGAAGGTTACTACCCATACGGTAGCAACGACCCTGCTGTCTCTGCCGGAACACACACCTACAACGGCGGTAACGGTGGCGCTCCATCGTGGCACTGCAACTACTACGGCTACAGCTACGGACCGAACTACCAGTCCTGGGAGGGTTACTTCTACTACCACTACCGATACTGGCTCGGACAGAACGTTGGCTACCCCGACTACTACGAAGCACCTGATGAATTTGGTTTCTCGTGGGAATCCACTGAAAACAGCCCAACAGGCAACTACCAAGCACGATACCCGTACAAGTACTGGGGCTTCTACTCCCCAGCCAACTACTTCCCCGGTGTCTACTCGCCACCTGAAGGTACCAACGGACAACCGTCCACCGGACCGGGTCAACCAGGAAACGCTGGAAACCCACCAAGCTATGCAAGCGGTGGATATCCGAACAACTACGGTGTGTGCATCGATTACGCCTACACCTACTACATGAACAGCGGCGAAGGTGCTCGCATGACCTACCCGATTGTTGACATCTCTGCTGCTACCGCCAACGGTGGAAACATCTCCAAGGTTTACCTCTACATGGACGTGCTTCACCGTGGAGCAGACAACTACCAAGATCGCTATGACTTCGTCGCCCGATCAGGCAACGACCCAAGCGACCTTGGTTCCTACCTGCGTGAATCTGGTACACCCCTGTTCAAGGAAGGAACCATCACAGGCGCCGCTACCGGTGTTGAAATCGGTGGTGCATTCGCTGCCGGTCACTTCGAAGACATTGACGTCGTCGGAGCGACCCAAGCGGGCCTCGAAGTTGTTGGACAAGTCTCCGCTTCCGCTGACCGTTTGAACGTGTCAACTGGAAACTACGGTGTGCTCGTGTCAAACACGGCTTCCGGCCAAATGGACCTTGACAACCTCGACCTCGAGAACCAACTCGTTGCTGGTATTTACTACCAGAGCGACCTTGGTGGCGATGTTTCGGGTACCATCACTGGCTCGGCTGGAGCGGCCTTCAAGTACGCCTCACGCACCTCTGCGTCCGTTGAGTTCAGCAACATGAACATCGAAAACAACGCCGTTGGAATTGAGACCGACGGGAGCGGTGATTTCACCCTGACCGATGTTGTGATGTCCAACACCAAGGACGTCCTCATCACCGGTTCGTCAACGATGGATTTCATCGAAGGAGATGTTGACACCAGCACGGTGGAAGTCACCGGACCTGGTGAATTCAGCCGTCTACGACAGTTGGACGTGACCCTGCAGGCAAACGTCTCGGGTACGACCGAAGACGTTGCATCAACAACGGTTATCCTCAAGGACGCTGATGGAACTGTGACGGGCATGGCCTCCACCGATTCAAACGGTGTTGCAAACGACATCACCTTTGTCACCCAGACGGTCGACAGCGGTTCATGTTCCAGTGTTTGTACTGAGAACCTCAACGGCTACGAAGTCGTGGCTTCTGCAACCATTGAATACTACTGGTCAGGCAGCAACAACAACGCTGCTGACTTCCGGTATGTCTTTGAGACAATGAGTCTGACCGATACTTCTGGAAACAGCGACACCGTTTACCTCGAAGATGAGTTTACGGCCCGTATTTGCTACACCTCTACTGCCTATGTCAAGCAAGAGCGCTGTGCATCAGGTATTGGATCGTCGAGCAGCCGAACGTTCAGCAACGGCCTTGTGGAATACGGATATCTCCGAAGCCACAGTGGCAATGATTTGGCTGGTGAAACAGTCATGATGGACGCCCCGTTCATGTACCTCGCCTCTGGCAAGCACAACTGGAACGGCAGCACGTGGATCTCCACAGCATCCTACGACTTTGATGGTTCAAACCGTATGTATCCTCAATACACCGGTGAGACAACTCTGTACATGCACGACGCTGATGTGACCGCTGTTGCAGTCTCCAGTTCGGGCACACCACAAGGGTTCGTCATTGGGTACAATTACTACTCGATGAACGTCGACATGAACAACACCACGATTTCTGGATTGGCTACATTGTACGGCTCCATGGGCTATGGATACCGCAACGGATACGAGTTGGACTTCTTCTCGATTACCAACAACACGTTCGTCCACTTCGCCGGATACACGGAACTCAACAGTGCCATTCAGTGGAACGATGAGTGCATGCGTATTCTCGGTGGCGATGGAAACGTCATCTCCGGCAACACCTTCGTGGATTGTGGAGTTGGAATGATCTTGGAGCGTTCGCCGTACTACTACTCGCACGGTACAAGCGAGATTGGTGCTGACAACATCACCATCTCGAACAACGTGTTCGAGGACGGTGGCGAAATTGCCGATGTTTGGATCTTCACCAACAACGAAGCTCAAGGAATCACCATCACCAACAATGAATTCAACCCCTCCGGCGGTTCTGCTGTGCGAATTTTAAGCGGAAACACGGATGATGTGTTGATTCAAGACAACACGGTTGTTGGTGGCGATGATGCGTTCTA
>CAXHCG010000106.1:0-6351 GCA_964014905.1 uncultured Candidatus Poseidoniales archaeon
GGCTCGGAGATGTGTATAAGAGACAGGATGATGTGTTGATTCAAGACAACACGGTTGTTGGTGGCGATGATGCGTTCTACCTCAACCAAGTCTCTGACTTCACCATTGACAACAACGACATTGGTGGTATCAGCGATGCGACCTCCACGGGAATCTATGTCTTCCGTGGCGATGGAAACATCACTGACAACACCTTGACGAACGCTGATGGCGGAATCTACCTCGACAGCATGGAAGCACCTCCTGCCCCAACCAGTACGCTTTGTTCAATTGGCAGCAGCGATTACCGACGAACGACCAGTTGCACCTGGAACCTCGGCTCCGGTAAATCCGCTGATGTCAACTTGCAGACCGACAGCTGGGGCTATGAGATCAGCATTGAAATCACCAAGCCAGACGGTACGAAAGACACATGGCCTTCGTACTCCTTCAACAGCAACGCAGGGTACAACCCGCTCCGAACCTACTCGGACGCTGGAAACTACACGCTCGTTGTGGCTGACACGTGGGGCGACGGTGGAGCGACCATCAGCGTCGTGGAGTCCTCTGGAAACAGTGGCAACTACCTCGGCCCTGTTGTGAGTGGAAACACCATTGGTCTGTCCAGCGGAAGAACCGCACCCAACTCTGTTGGTATCACGGCTACATCTTGTGATTCAGTGTCGATTCAATCCGGTTTGAACACCATCAACATCGGCGACAACGCCATCATCCTCGATGATTGCGACTTCAGCGACGTTGGATCAACGTTGACCGGAGACGGCCTTGCCTCGACCATTGGTGTCGTCGGCGACGACACGAACACCGTCCTCACCCTCAACGGTACGGACGTGAGCGGCTACGCTACGGCTGTCAGCAAGGAAAACGGCGACCTGTTCATGATTGGCGGGGCGAGCCTCGCTGGCAGTGAATACGGCGTTTACGCCGAAGACACCTACGTTGTCGCTATCGACGCTCATGTCGACGGTGGTGCAATCGGTACGGGTCTTCACGTTGTGAGCAGTCCTGATGTATGGGTCTACCCAATGGATGCCTCTGGTGCCATCGGCATGTACGTCGAAGACACGCCGTTCCGCTGGGACGGTGGTGTGGCTGACGCTACCACGGCTTTGTCCGTGGTCGATGCCGAAGGAACGGTCGAGAACATGACCTGGTCCGATGCTACCACGCAAGTGAACGCAGGCAACAACGCCCATGTCACTTCGATTGGCAACACGTTGGATTCCAGCAAGATTGTCGTGGCCAGCTCCGCTGTCATCGACGAAGCGAACCTCATGAGCCTTGAGTCCACCCACTTGGGTGCTGCTCCTGCAAACGAAGTCGCTCTCTTGCTGACCTCAACGGACGACGAGCGTGCCTCCTACGTTTCTACCTCCTTCCAACCAGAAGCCATTTCGGTGGACGGATCGGATGAAGACTGGAACGGCGGCAACGCCCTCAACCCATCTGGCTTTGCTATGCCCGGTGTGATGAGCGGCGACGGTACCGATGACTTCCTGGTGACCTACATCGAAGGCGATGGTATCTACTTCGGAATGACCAACAGCGACCTGTCCAATTCGGACGTGTTGATTTACCTCAACACCGGTAGCGGCGGTTCCGATGTCGGATACAACGGCCTCGGTGGTGCACACGACTTGCCATTCAGCGCCAACTACGTGTTGTGGGCTGACAGCGAAGGTTCCTATGATCTCTACAGCTACGGCTTCCTCGGATGGAGTCCATCCTCCTTGAGCACGGCCAACGTCGATGTGGACTTCTCCACGTCGCTTGCTGAGTTCGGTGTCCCATGGAGCCGAATTGGTGGCATGCCATCCGAGATTGACATCGTGACCATCGTGCAAGACGAAACCACGGCTGACATCAACATCGTTCACCCAAGTCAGACTTTGGATTCCTCTGCTACTTTGCAGAGCCTCTCCAAGTTCATGACCGTTGAATTGACCCACGGCGACCTTGCTGACGGTACCCTGACCTCTGAGGTCTTGGTCTACCAGTCCTACAAGGGAAGCACGACGGCTACCGGTCAGAAGAACTACGACATGATGATCAAGACCGCTGCAGACTGCGCATACGACTGGGCTATTGTTGAGGACATCTCCTTGGCCACCAACGTCGTCTTTGACGACAGCTACGTGGCTGGTACAGGCGACACGACCAACGTACAAAGCACGGTTGACATCAAGCGTGCATGTCCAGTTATCGACACCGATGGCACGGACACGGCCGATGGTCTCGTGGACTTCAGCAAGGACGAAGATTCCGGTGCCTTCACCTTCAGCCTCACCAACTTGGCTGATGACGTGCAGGACGAAGAATCCACCTTGACCTGGACCATGGCAGAGGGAACGCAAGTCGCCTTCAACAACGACGACCTCTTGCACGCTGTGCTCAACGACCAAGACGTGACCATCACGCCTAACGTTGACCAATTCGGTACGCAAGTGTTCTCCTTCGAGGTCACCGACAGCAACGGACTCAGCGACACTCACAACATCACCTTCACGGTGGACAATGTGAACGACGCTCCAGAGATCTGCAACGTTGAGCGCTCCGACTGTATGCCTATCTTCTCAGAAGACGACGGCAACTACAACATCCTTCCAGAAGGATTCGGTACGCACACCAAGTTCTTGGGCGATGTGTCGAACGCTACCCGTTCTTACATCCGAGACATGGCCAACGAGCAGGCGCCAACACGGCAGGTCTACTCCTGGTCTGCAGGTGCTGTTGACTTCGGTACCACCGACGATTGTTCCGCATTCAGCGTCTCCATCGTGAACAACGAATTGGTCATCACTGAGAACACCGCCAACGAACTTGGCGGAAAGTGTACCATTACGTTGGACCTTGCCGACGACGCTGGTCAGTGCTACAACACTGTCCTCGGTGCAGGCACAAGCGACACGAAGGCTTCCTGTGAAGCCTACCAGTACCTTGACAACGCAAACTGGGGCGGACAAATCTACACCGGTTGCTACAACATGGTCACCCATGTTTTCAACCCAACGATGTCTGCAACAGAATGTGCTGCTTACACCTGGACGTCAGAGAACGCTGATGCTACTGCCTTTGATGTGGTCTTCTCGGTCGCACCTGTTAACGACGCCCCAGTCATCCTTGACTGGAACCGCACGACCAGCACGGTCATGACGGCTGACAACGGTTCAATCCCTGCCCTCCCATGGTCCATCTCCTTGATGGAAGATGACGAGGACGTGGCCAACTTGACCTACGACATGTCCGCCATCAAGGCAGACGTCGACCACGAGCTGGATGACTTGTTCTGGACGATTGAATCCACTGACCAGTGTGTCTACACGAACTACTTCACCACGACCATCGTCGGTGATGACCTCGTGTTCGACCTCATTGAGGATGCAACCACCAACGCCAACGACTGGGAGATTGACTACCTGAACAACAACGGTATCCACCAAATCGGTCCGTCTGGCTCAGAGTACTGTCAGATCCGCTTGGTTCTACGAGACACAGCCACGGCCCCAACCACGCAAGGCGAGTACAGCACCTACGTGCCCAACTACGACCCAAGCGTGATGGCCATTGCTGACTACCAGCAAGGTGTGGCCACCAAGGAAATTGGTGTGCGTGTTGAGAACGTTCGTGAGCAGGTCCCAGACTACTACTTCGACGACGAGTCTGGCTTCAGCTTCAACGGTGTTACCAACGTCATGACCGGCACCTACGTCCCGGTCACCATCGCTGTTAACGGCGGCGGAGATGAAGGTCCATACCGCTACGACCACATGCTGGCCATCACCTACCACACGGATGGACACGATGATGTTGAATTGACTCGCTACTACGCTGTGCCTGACTACGGTGCAAGCGTCAAGTACACCGAGGATGTCTACATCACCAAGGACACCACCCATGTGTGGGTCGAGATGGACGTTGTGACTTGTTTGGCCAACCCCTGCGACATGTCGGTGACCGCTGCAGACCGCTTCCAGGCTGATGAGCCCGGATCACACTACGCTATCATCAACAACGTGCAGAGCGATGACCCATGGTCCAAGCCTGGTCAATACGGTAAGAACGCAACGAAGACATCCGAGCGCCGACCGCTTCTTGAAGACAGCAACTGGTGCAACAACATGATGACGTCGCTTGCTACCGCTGACGTGTGCAACCACGCGAACCAGCCAGCGAGCAACTTCTTGGCCACGGACCAGTTCCTGCCAGATGTTGTGGAAACCATCGGAGCTAGCTCTGTTCCATCGTTCGCCCCAAGCATTGTTGCTGTGGCCCTCACCGGTCTCTTCGTCAGTGCCCTCTCCTTCGCCAGCCGCCGTGCTGACGACGAAGAGGAAGTCGAAACGATGGCCGAAGATGACGCTGCCGTCAGCCCTGTGATCGCTACCATCCTGATGGTCGCCATCACCGTGGTTCTGTCCGGTGTCATCTACGTGTGGGCTTCCAGCCTCGCTGAAACCGACGTGAAGGGTGTGCCCCGTGTGACCTTCGACATTGAAGACATCAATGGATTCGATGTTGATGAAGGCCACTGGCGCATCACCGTTGAGCAATCCCAGACACCGCTTGCTACGCAAGCTGTCGTCGTGAAGGTGTTCTACACCAACGCAACGGGTGCTCTCAACACGCACATCGTCAATCTAGCAGACAGCGCTGGTGTATACGGGTTCAACCCGGCCAACAGCGACGCCTTCGTGACCTTCGTGGACTCGGTGACCAAAGAGCCGATCTCAGAATCAGAGACACGGTCGATTTCGACCTTCAACTCTGGAGATACCATCTTTGTCCGAACCCACGCTCCTGACGGTACACCTCTTGAAGACGCTTCGATCCAACTAAGTTATGATCCGCTCAACGGAGAAGGTGCTACGATCCGAACTTGGGATGACCTGAGCTACGACAAGAAGGCTTGATGCCTGACGTTGGCGAGTGGTCTGTCTTTGGATGACCGCCTCGGAGAGCGAGGCCCCTCGGGGCCTCGCCTCCCTGGTGAGCTTGACCCATTGTGCGAAGCCTTTCAAGCAACGCCCTGCAGGTGGAACCATGTCGACCTCAAGTCAGCCGAAAGTAGTGGTCTTTGACTGCGATGGTGTCCTTGTTGACGCTGTGAGCTCCTGGAGAACACTGCACGATTCGTTTGGAACGGACAATGCCGTGAACCTCAACCGGTTTATCCGAGGAGAACTCTCCGACGTTGAATTCATGCGGTCCGACATCCAGATGTGGAAGGCGGTTCGTAACCCGATCCACGAGGATGAGTTGTTCCGGGCCTACGCTGGTGTCACATTGATGCCTGGAGCCCGAGAAACGGTACAGCGTCTCCAAGACGAAGGTGTGTTCGTAGCGATTGTCAGTGCTGGTGTTGACCTGTTTGTCAGCTCCATTGCGGGCATGCTCAAGGTTGACGACTGGATTGCGAACGGGTTTGTCTTTGACGACTCAGGTTTCCTGACCGATGAGGGCATCTGTCGCCTCCATGCAAGTGGCAAGGGGGACGTGATCAATAAGTTGCTGACCATGAATGGCTTTGATGCCGTGGACTGTGTCTCAGTGGGTGATTCTGAAATGGACTTGTCCATGCACGTTGAAGGAAGCCGGTTCATAGGATTCAATCCCAGCAGGGAGAGTTCGAAAGATGCTTTTGCTGAAGCGGGTGTTCCAGTGGTTGAGAAGAAGGATTTGAGTGAAATTCTCCCACTCATTGGTTTTCCCGCCGAAGAGAATTGACATCCCTAACAGGTTTAATCTGCCAACTCTCTTGGTGATCATGGTCGGTCAACTGCGACAGCCCGTGGGTCTGCGTGCCAACCGCAGGGCCTTACTGTTGTGCACTTTGCTTCTTTCAGGTTGCTTGGGATGCCGCGAACCTGGGACGACGATCCTTGGCAGTAATTCGCTCATGCGAACGGTATGGAAATCGATTTATGGCTGTTCAAATTTATGATGGTTAGCATGCAAGGTTTTGGCTGAAAACCGAGCATTCGCTGGTAAGAGGTTTGGTCCTGCCACGTGCTTGAACACACCAGCGTTGTACCTCTAAAGTCAAGGCATTCATGCCCGTGTACGTGGCCGGTGACAAAAATATCAGGGACGTCTCGAATGACGAGCCCGTCCTCTGGTTCGGGGGAAAGCGGTGTTTTACCACCCCATTGTGGGGCCAGATGGCGTCGCCGCAGCATTTCTCTCATCGCTTCAACCGGGTCAGCGTAGGTGACGGTTCTCAATCCTGCCACGAAGTCATCAATGGATTTCCCATGGTAGGCAAGCACGCGGACACCGTGGAGAGAAAAGTCGCACGGGTTCCCAACGAAGGTGGTCGTGTTGTAGTCTTGTTGAATGTCTTTCTCTAAGGTG
>CAXHCG010000107.1:0-6300 GCA_964014905.1 uncultured Candidatus Poseidoniales archaeon
TGTTGAAAGTCTCTGATATTGGAGACTTTCTCACCAACAGGATTTGTTGAATCCTACGATTTTTTTGTCAATCGGGGAAAAAGAGCGGGAGTGTTTTGCCTGTACTTTTGATATTCCACATCGTTTCCCCACTTTTCGAAGGCTCGTTTATCGAGCAGGGGAATTCCACTGAGCTTCGTCAAGAGAAGAAAGACGAAAATCGGTGAGATCCAAGCGAATCGTTCGAGGCCGGTAAAGCAGGATATTCCAAAGCAGGCGATTCCAGTCCAAAGAAGGATTTCTCCGAGGTAGTTCGGATGCCGAGAGTGCGACCACAAACCACTGTCTATCCATTTACCCTGATTGTCCGGTTCTCTGTTGAAGGCTGTTTTTTGGTTATCTGCTACCACCTCAATACCAAATCCAAGTGACCACACGGACAACCCTACGGCGTCCCATATCCCCAATGCGGGTGCTGAATCTGCTTGACTGTTGATGACGATCACCACAATCATGGTCAGAAACACCCACAAGCCTTGAATCGTCCACGGTACAAGAAACCGAATGGGCGATGTTTTGAGTTGGTCAAAACGTCCGTCTTTTCCAGTTCGATGAATACGAACATAAAGGAAACTGGACAGGCGCAGAGCCCAGATTACAACGAGTAAACTGACAATCAATTCTCGTAAACTTGGCGCCTCTGACTGCGATCCGGCCCAAAGACTGAAGCCCACGACGGTGAGGTACGTTAAGCCGCCCGTTAAGTCGTAGAAACGTTCTGTTTCTGCCATTGAGGCGGGAATCCATGCAACCCATTGCACACCAATACAAATCACCGCGCAATACAGGACAGCGGAGTATCCATTCAAATCGACTGAGTCGTTTCCAACAACGCTCACCATCAAAGCGACAATGATGAACACGGACGCTACAACGAGGGTGGTCAATCGCAAATCTTGACGAGTGGAACCCATCGCTAACGGGTCTCACTCATTCGTCATTGTGTTAATACCCATGTTTGCCCGTTCAACCAATGCACAGCGGTGTATCTGGCCCACTGCAAGCCCATGGATTTGCCAACACCTGTGCAACGTTTACCCGTCTGCTCGCAGACACAGCGGACCCTGCGTGCTCGCTACGGGTCCGCGAAGTGAAGCCCACGGCGCCAAAGGGAGAGTCAATGTTTTTACTTGCATCCAAAAGGGGATTTCATGAACGGCAGTGAGAAAGGCCTCCAGGCCCTCAGTCTCATCGCCATCGTGGTGCTGTCGGCCGTGGTCATCGACCTGCTCAGCGAACCCGACCAAGACCCGGAAATCATCTACGTGATGGTTGATAATCGCATCATCGTCGACGAGAACTACGAAACCGAGGAGCTGAACCGAAGCGACGTCGCCCGTGTCGCCTCGTTCAACATCAAGGTGTTCGGGGACACAAAAATGAGCAATTCCACCGTGGTCGATGAGTTGGTTGACCTCTTCCAAGCCTACGATTTGGTTGCCGTCCAAGAGATCAAAGACATCGATGAAGAGGTCCCCTACCTGTTCCTTGACGAACTGAACAACGTCACTGGACAGGAAAACATCGTCAATCAAACCTTGGAGTGGAGCATGGTTCTGTCCGAGCGAAGCGGTGTTCAAGAAGACGACAAAAATTCACAGGAACAGTACGCTTACTACTACAAAGCAACCTCCTTCCGACCCATGGACAACGGCACCTTGTACGACGACAGCGCCAACGATTCCTTCCAGCGGGAACCGTTCCTTGCCAGGTTCATGGTGCTTGACCCAAGCGGAAGCGACACGGGCACCGATGTGGTCTTTGTCAACGTCCACACCAAACCCACCCTCGCTGTGGAAGAGATGGGGGCGCTTGGGGACGTCCATGCTTGGGGCCAAGCCAACTACTCGGCAGACGATGATTACATCATTCTCGGAGATTTTAACGGCGACTGCTCGTACGCCTCCTACAATGAACTGGTTGAGCTGTCCATTGCTTCGAACAATTACACGTGGCTGATTCCCGACGATGCGGACACCACAGTGGGTAACTCGAGGTGCGCTTACGACCGAATCGTGAGCGCAAGCGATTTGGACGGCCGACTCACGGGAAACTGGGGCATTGACCAGCGGGTGAGCAGCGGCGCTGTTTCCGACCACAAACCGGTTTGGTTCGACATCAAGCGAATCTAAGCCGAGTTCAAAGGGCCTCGTTGGCAGCGTGAGCCTCGTTGATTTTACAGCGCTCGCAGACGAATCCAGACTTGTCGATTTCGAGTTTGATTTTGTACTTTGAAAGAAACACCGTCTCGCATCGTGCGCAACGGAGTGAAATCGCTTCCACCTGTTGCGGCGTGAGGATGTAGGGCGTGTGGATGACTTCAGGGTGGATGCAGGTTGAACAGAACCATCGTTTTGATTCGCGGTCCAGCGACATGTCCGACGGAGGGTGGGTCGAATGGCACCGAAAACACTGCCAGTGCTTATCTGGGCCCCACATGGTGGTGCGCAGATTGCGGAGGTATTTCAGCACTGAGATGTGATTGGTTTAGGGATGCCTAAATTTTTAAATCACGCATGCAGCAGAACAACCGTTCACAACGAACAAAACAACGAGGTGCTTCCATGAATCGAACGGTCAGCCTTCTCGCCATGGTCGTGTTGACCGCGTTGTTGGCCACAACGGTACACGCCACCGAAGCCGCTGCTGACGAAGCCGAACCATCGTTCAACGTGATGGGGTACGCCATTCTCGGAGTGGCACTGGTCGGCTGGACCTTTTTCCTCGGTTTGCTCGGTGGAGCAATCCTGCACATCGTGAAAAAGGCCAGAAAACCCTACATTCCAAAAAACCCCGTCAAGTGCAAATGACGGTTTTCCTCACCGGAATTGAACCGGCTCCTCTGCTTGCGCAGCGTGCAACGTACACCAAGGATGGGCCGTAGCTCCTCCACCACTCTCCCGTCCGACATCTGCATCCGCTTGCCCGTGTGCGAACACCAACTCAGTCGGTGCACGGGCCGTCATCTGGGAGAAATTGAAACCGGTGAGGAACGGTGTGAACATCCGTGTAATCCTCCTCATCCAAGCAAACGATGGTCATCGCTCTGGGCAACCTCCCCATCATCGGCGGGAGGCCATCGTAGTAGGCGATGACGGCGTTCATGACCTCACCAAGGGACGCCGTTCCGTGCGAAATTGTCACGATGTGGTTGACCGCCATGGTTTTCAAACTGGGATACGAGCCGCTCCCTGATTGACTGAGGCTCAATTCCAACATGGTCTTTGCCAACATGGGCGTGGCCTTTGGACCCGACCACTGCAAGCCTTGAATGGGATTTCTCTCCCATGAAAACGGGCTTTGCAGTTCCAACGAATGACCGAGCCACCTCGGGCATCTTGCGACAATTCTTTCGCTCAATTTGGCCCTGACGGCCAAGACTGACTTCGAACCAAAAAGAGCGGGTGCCAACCTGAGGAGATCCCCATGGACAATGTGCAACTTAAACGCCTCACCAAGCAACCTGTAGGTGGTCTTCGGATAATCACCGAGGAGCATCGTTGGATGCTTGAGCAACCATTTCAGGAAGTTGGGGTAGGCTCCAGAGGGCCAAGCGTGCAAAGGCGGTGTCGGGCCGAGAACCATCGGGCCAGGCTCATGCTCATCGTGGTACCTTAACCAATCCTGCATCCATTCCTCTTGCGTCGGTGCGTCGGGGTGGGTTGCCGGTTCGGCCTTGTCGATGAGCATCTTTTTGACGGCCGTTGGGGACATGGACACTTCGGGAATGGTCATCCAATACCAGGGCTGCAAGGCACCTTCCCAATCCTTGTTGCTCAACGGACCCTCAATGCCATGATGAACGTGAAATACGGTCGCCATGTGGGACTGGTAATCACCGTACAGGTCGGGTGACATCCATTCCACAACGCCTTTGTTCGCCAACAACGAACCGTTATCCAAATGCACAAATTCATCATGAACGTTGCAAAACCAGGGGTGATTCCCCTCGCTCATGTCGATGTGTTTGTGGTCCAAGACCACCAAGCCCCCCTCTCTAATCTTGTGAACATAGGCCGCGATGATGTTGTCAAAGTTCGTGTTCGGCTTCAATCCGTGGGGGTCCAACCACGCCAACCAATCGAGGTACAGAATGTCAACTGGCGGAAGGGTTGACAGGGTGGAAAAGGCTTCACCCGGCACATGGACTTGCCAGTGTGGCACAGACAAAGCTGCCTTTCTGTAGGTCTTGTGACCCTTGGTTGTGTCGGGGATTCTCTGCCACGGCGCCATGCCGGCCTCGCTCGCGTTGATGCTCCACCCGTCGGGTGCATACTCTCCGTGATCCACCATCACGTGGATGAATGGATGACCTGCGTCGCTGACCAAACCAAAGCTGGCATGATGGTGCATGGCAGCCGCAGGATGGGCCATCACCAGAGGCCTGCCTTCGGGGACATCGATGGGGAGGCCAAACCCAAACGGTGGACCGTAGGCGATGCAACCGCCGAACCTGTGGGCGTTGTTCGTGTGGACGGCCATGCTCATCAGATGCACCTCGGGTGGTGAAGCGGAACAACTCTGAAGATTCTCTTCGTCTGCCTCTCAAGCCTGCTGTAATCGTGGGCCTGACAGACGCCGCCGGCCTTGGCGTGTTTCGCCGTGTCGTAGATGGCGCTCCTGTGAAGCGTGATGATGTGGGCGGTGCACAACTTCCCTGATGGCTCTGGGTCCGAAGGTGGGTCCTTCGAATAGAAGCAAAGGAAAAACAGGTCGTCGTAAGCGACAAGTTCGTCAACAAAGTAGTCCAGTCTCCTCACGTCGTTGTTGCAATAGGCCAACTGCAAACCGTACTCTTTGAGCGCCTCAGACCACGTGTGGGGGGCTTGCGAATTGGTAACGGCCTTGAAGTCCTCGGGCGTCGTCTGAGCGCCGGTAGCATTGGCCACCATCGATAGCGTCGTTGCGACACACGAAGGGCCGACCTGCCTGGAGTGTTGCAGTTCCAACCCGTGGAAATACGGGCCCGTGGGTTCTCCGTTCCCGTCCTGATACCACAAGGGAGCGGTTGGGTTTGGTTTCCAATTGGACATCATGCCCAGTCCCCCTGGAATTCATCGTCAAAGCCGTGTTCAGCCTGGGCGGCTTCTTCTACCGCCTTGACAAAGCATGCATCGCATTCAATTGACGGTGGCTCCCATTCATTCATTTCTTCAATTCTCAAGTTCGTTAACTCGTTTTGAAGTTCAAAGAACTTCATCGCAAGCAACATCAGTTTCTTCCATTGTTCGTTCGTGTTCATGGTTCTCTCTCCTTTTTCATTGGTACTCGTAATCCTCGGGTCTTCCACCCGGCCATTCCCTCTCGACCTTCGCAATGTATTCCGTCGTGCTGGCCGCTTGCTTGTATTGCATCACCCAAAGGTGGTGGTCGTCGATGCAAAGATGAATCAGCGAGAGCAGGTTTGAGGGGAATGTCTCGCCAACTCCGTCAATGCAAAAATGACTGTCGGGCGTGTGGACCGTCGTTTCACCACCGTATTTGGAAATGTAATCGGGGCATGTCCAGTACGGACCGAGCGAATGACTCACGTCGTCGGAAAAGGGCCAGAGCGGAATCGCCCACATCCACGCCTTGGGTTTCTTGGCAAATGCCTCCATGTCCTGCTTGTGTTCAGCGTACGTTCCGGCCGCCCCCCACGCCTCGAGTTCGAGTGAGAAATCGAAGGAAAATTCATGCCCGTTTTGCCCTTGAATCGTGATGGTGTAGCCCTCCATCGAAATGGCGGGGTTCTCGTGAATGAGTTGGGCTAAGGCGAGCCAGTGCTCTCTTTGCACCCAATCCTCATGGGTGTCCAAGCCAGGCATGAGAAAGTGAAGCCCAATGTCCATTGACGTCAAGCACAGTTCCCACGAAGGCCACGTGTCCCACGATGTCCCATCGGCGATGTGATGCTGGTTGTAGGCTGCGAAAAGGCCAAAGAAGTTCTCAGGCAGGTCAAGATTCGCGTTGTGGTCAATCAGTTCATCGGGGTGGATGTAGCCGTTGGCGACGAACCAATCCCCATCCTTCTCAATGACAAAGGTGTTCGGTTTCGTGTGTTCGTTCTCGTTTTTGGTTGTTTTTTTGCTCATGTATTCAGCTCCTGTGTTGCGTTTTAGCACCGCCGTGCGTCGAATTGGCTGGGGGACTGGGATTCAAACCCAGATCGTAGGTACCGCACACCCATACGCTCTCCATTCCACCATGCCCCAAAGGAAGGGAACTGGCGGAGGCACCCGGATTCGAACCGGGGTCCAGGGATCCGAAGCCCCTGATGCT
>CAXHCG010000108.1:0-6288 GCA_964014905.1 uncultured Candidatus Poseidoniales archaeon
TGAGAGATGTAATTCCCATTAAGGACCGTTCCGGAGAACGGTGTTGAAGATGGACGGAGCATCATGGATTCCCAATGAGGTCCGTCGACGATGTTGAAATTGGCAACCGCTCCTTCAACCAGTTGGCCGTGGACCAAACCGGAAGGATGCTCCGTCGTCTGCGCAGCGTTGACCGTAACAGAGGCCAAGGCGGCCAGCGGATGCAAACCACACCGCTGGACCATCAACGAACACACAAAGGGTAAACTAAGCGTGTAGCAATTTGGATTGAAGTCACTGGCCAATGTAAACGGAATGTCATGCTCGAGCAGCGGAGATAAATCGGGCCATGAATCGCCCATCGCGTAGGGTGTTCCCGGTAGGAAGCCGGTGTTGACCCCAGCCTCCTTCATTTTCTGGCGTGCTTCAAGCGGCGTGTGATGCGCATGGTCGGCCGTCTCAACACCCAAATCTGCGGCCAATTCACCCCCACCTCCATCGGCGAATTCATCGATGTGCATTCGCATTGCTAGTCCTCCTTTGTGACCGGCCCGGAGGATGTCTTCAGATTCTTCTGTCGAGAACCACCCCGGTTCACAGAACACATCAACGGAACGTGCAATGCCTTGATCCAATACTGCTGGAAGTTGCTCAGCGTGGAGTGAGTCAATGTAATCCCTGCGTTTGATACCTTTGGGGACATCATGAGCCCCCATCCATGTCGATTCAATGGTAGGCGTATGTTCAATCATGTTGAGTTGTGCTGCGATTTCCAGCAGGCGCAATTCAGATTTGGTTGATAATCCATAACCGGTTTTAGCTTCCATATGCGTCGTTCCGGTGCGCAGTGCATCCCGCAATCGCAAGTACCCCAGTTCAAGGAGGTGTTCAGTTGATGCGGTACGCGTTTGATTCACCGTATGACCAATGCCACCCCCCATCTCAGATATTTGAGCATATGATTTGCCTTCCTGCCTCCATGCGACTTCTCTGGAGCGGTCACCTGCCCACAACAGATGAGCGTGTCCGTCAATCAAACCAGGAACAATCGCTTGACCGCAGAGATCATGTACGTGCAAGGCATCATGATTGAATTCAACCATATCGGCTGGAATTGAATACTCATCTTTTGCCCCTTCTGAATCTACAATTGATTGAATCACTCCATCTTCTACGATAATTGCCTTTCCAGCACCGTAAATTGATTCTTCATCAATTGATGATGATGGAGAAAGATGAACCATCGCTCCTGCGTTGAGGTAGATGGTGCGCATGCTCCCTATGAAGGGAAGAGGGTTGAAGAACAATCGGTTCGTCGGAGTTTCATGTCTGGTTGGACTTTAGGCATTGAAACAACGGCCCACACGCTCTCGTTTGGACTCGTTGACCAGGAGGGTATTCCCTATCCATCGGCCAGTGACATCCTCCGTCCAGACCAGGGAGGCATTCATCCACGAGAAGCAGCCGACCATCACAAAGACGTTGCCGCAACCCTGTTCCGGTCTGCATTGGAAACGCACAACCTCACCCCTGATGACATCGGAGCCGTGGCTTATTCACAGGGACCTGGTCTCGGACCCTGTCTTCGAGTCGGAGCCGCCGTGGCCCGTGGTTTGTCATCGCGCATGGACGTGCCGTTGATCGGCGTGAACCATTGTGTTGCCCACATAGAAATTGGTCGGCAACAATGTGGTTGTGACGACCCCGTGCTGCTTTATGTCTCAGGAGGAAACACACAAGTGATCGCTCGTCTTAACGGCAGGTACCGAGTTCTCGGAGAAACACTCGACATAGGCATTGGAAACATGCTTGACAAATTTGCAAGGAACCAGGGCATACCGTTTCCAGGTGGTCCAAAAATCGAGAAACTTGCAGCGCAGTACCTTGAGCGCGAACCAAATCCAGACATGGAAGGTCTGCAGCTCCCGTATGCAGTTCGGGGAATGGATCTCGCCTTTTCGGGATTGCTGACCGCTGCCCAGCGACTCATTGACAACGGCGCCTCACTCGACGCTGTGTGTTGGTCGTTGCAAGAGCATGCCTTCGCCTCATGCGTGGAAGTTGCTGAACGCGCCATGGCCCACACTGGAAAGACGGAATTGTTGCTGGGCGGAGGCGTTGCTTGTAACCAACGTATTCGTACAATGTGCACGGAAATGTCAACGGACAGAGATGGAACCTCCCACGCTCCACCACGCATGTACTGCATCGATAATGGGACCATGATTGCCCTCCTCGGTTGGTTGGAATTGAAGAAGCGAACGACGGCGTTTGAACAGAGCGCTATCGATCAGTACCTGCGAACCGACCAGACCCCAATTGTTTGGTCTTGACCCCGAATGGGGCATACGGTTTTAACGGGTGGTCGTACGCCTTTCCACGGGGGCATTACCAATCAACAGCCGACGTGGGGGGAGAAAGAAGGATGAATTCAATCCTTTCGCGAAGGATGCATCCCAGCAGCACCGCCGCCGCCGCGATGAGCGAGAGCGGCAACATGGACGGCGACCTTCAACTCCAGCGGAACCCACGGTACCACAACAACCGAAACCCGACATCAAGGCCGACCTTGAACGCAAGCAACGTGAGGCCATTGAGAAACTTGTTCAGAAGGGCGATGTGTCCGCTCCCGAGGTCGCTCCCGCTCCTGTCCCTGTTGACTCCCCTCGCAAGAAACACGACGACAGCCCGGCCGTACAATCCCATGAGGACAGAATCGCTGAGCTGCGCCGTAAATCAGAGGCGACCAAGAAGAATGCATCCCGCATCGAATCGAGTCCTGAATTTTCAACGGACGCCACCCCATCCGCACCGGTCGAAGCGCCGAAGAATGCGATTGAGGCTGCGACACCAGACACAGAACCCCAATCAGCCTCCACGAAAGCTGCTACAACCAAAAACGTCTTTGCGACAATAGCCACCAAGGTGACGCCGAAAAAAGACCGTCGTCGCGGACGCAGGCGCTTTGACAAGAAGGGCGGCGGTCGTCAGAAACAGGAAAAGAAGTTGAACCGACAGAAATACCTGGAGTACAAATACGCTGCGAAAGACATCCTCGACAACCCCAATGTCCCCGAAGAGCACCGATCAAACGTGCTCGGGCAAGTGTGGGCGAAAGGTGAACGGCAAGGGATTGATGAATGCCTTGAGTTCATAGAAGAAAAAGAAGCCGAATTGATTTTGCCCGAAGACGTTGGAAACAAACTACGGGACCTCGTTAAGCGAATGACTACCAAGAGATGATCAAATGTCTGAAACCGTAATTGAACAAAACGTTGTAGCACGAGTCCATTACACCGGAACGTTGCCGGAAACTGGCGAAGTCTTTGACACCAGCGAGGGGAGAGATCCTCTTACGTACCTCGTTGGTCACGGGCAGATGATCACAGGATTTGAGGAAGAGATGATGGGTGCGACACAAGGCGAACGACGCGAGTTCACGCTAGAGCCAGAACGTGCATACGGCCACCCGGTAAAAGAACTCATCAGTGAGTTGCCAAAAGACCAATTCGCACAGTTGGAAGAAAGCGGGGTGGACATCGAGGTTGGGATGACGCTGGTTGCTCAAACCTTCCAGGGCCCTGCTCCATTCATCATTACCGCCGTTGATGAAGAAACAATCACGGCAGACTTCAACCATGCCATGGCGGGGAAAACGCTGAATTTTTCTGTTGAGGTCGTTGAACTACGGCACGCAACGGAAGAAGAAATCAGCCACGGGCACGCACATGGACCCGGTGGCGTAGAGCACTGACCAAGGCGAGTCTTATTGAAGTGCCTTGGCGTGTCCGGAACATGGCCAAAGAACGGAAGTCCGGTTGGCACACACTTAGTGGGTTGCCGATACCACAGTCGGGATCGCCAGACGATGACGCTCTCCCGTTGGCACCTGCGGGTGAAGCGCCTTATACACGGGGCATCCATTCCACCATGTACCGCTCGCGCCTGTGGACCATGCGCCAGTACGCTGGGTTTTCAAGCGCAGAAGCCACAAATGAACGGTTCAAACTCTTGTTAGAGCGAGGACAAATGGGTCTTTCAGTTGCCTTTGACCTCCCGACTCAACTCGGGCTCGACGCCGACGATGAACTCTCGTATGGAGAAGTAGGAAAGGTTGGGGTTTCCATTTCTTCGGTTGAGGACATGAAGGTCTTGTTTGACGGTATACCGATGGACCAAGTCAGCACTTCCATGACCATCAATGCACCAGCCATGGTCCTCTTAGCCATGTACATCGTAGCGGCAGAGGAACAAGGGGCAAACATGGCGGATTTGAAAGGGACCACCCAAAACGACATCCTCAAAGAATACATTGCTCGGGGAACCTATGTATTTCCGCCAAAGCAAAGCATGAAACTTATCACAGACATTTTCGAATTTTGCGCAAGCCACGTTCCGAAGTGGAACACCATCTCCATTTCTGGCTATCACATTCGTGAAGCCGGGTCCACAGCCGTACAGGAACTCGCCTTTACCCTCGCCAATGCCTTGGCTTACGTTGAGGCAGCGGTGGAAAAGGGGATGGACATTGACACGTTCGCACCGCGCCTCTCGTTTTTCTTTAATTGTCACAATGATTTTTTCGAAGAAATTGGTAAATTCAGAGCCGCTCGGACCCTTTGGCATGACTTGATGTCCAAAAGGTATCAACCAACCAACCCTAAATCCACCATGTTGCGATTTCACACCCAAGTGGCAGGGGTGAGCCTCACCGCCCAACAACCCCTCAACAACGTAGCCCGCGTGACAATCCAAGCCCTGGCAGCGGTCATCGGCGGTACGCAAAGTCTTCACACGAATTCATACGATGAAGCGCTAGGTCTTCCCACCGAAGCCTCAGCGACCGTTGCCCTACGGACACAGCAAATCATCGCTGAAGAATCGGGAGTGGCTGATGTCGTGGACCCCATCGCAGGATCATGGCATGTAGAACGGCTCACCAAAACCATTTACCATGAGGCGCTAAAACTCATAGAAGAAATCGAGGCAAAAGGGGGCGCACTGTCGGCCATCGAGCAGGGGTGGCAGCAGCAAGAAATCCACCTGTCTGCCTATCAATACCTCAATGAAGTTGAACAACAAAAACGAAACATCGTTGGCGTAAATTATGGTACGATGGATGAATTCGAGGGCATTCCCGTCATGAAAACAGATTCAACCCTTGGAGAACGGCAATCCGAACGACTTGCCCATCTTCGAACGACACGGGACAGTTCACTGGTTGACAGTGCGCTTGCTGAGGTCGCAGCAGCAGCAGAAGAGGGGAGAAATCTATTCCCACATGTTATACACGCTGTAAGGGCAAGGTCCACACTCGGTGAAATCATGAACGTGCTGAAAGATGAGTTTGGAACCTACACCGCTCCGAGTGGATTTTGAGGTGAGATCATGGACTTTGGACCGATTCACATTGACCACATTGGTATCGCCACCCATCAGCTTGACAACCATGCTTCTTTTTGGAAACTCATCGGACTTGTTCAGGGGGATCATGATGAAACCGTTGCTGACCAAGGTGTAACGACACGGTTTTTCTCAACTTCGCCCGTAACGAGTGAAATGCCCATCGCTAAAATTGAGCTGCTCGAACCAACCGGTGATGACACGCCCATTGGTCGGTTTCTAACCAAAAGGGGTCCCGGAGTTCAACAGGTGTGTTTCTCTGTTGGTCATCTCGAGAGGTTGCTTGCGTACTTGCTTGAAAACGGTGTTCGGCTCATTGATGAAGTACCTCGATTGGGAGCGGGTGGTCAGATGATTGCCTTTGTGCACCCTGCCTCAACCGGCGGCGTGTTGGTGGAATTAACTCAATGCACCAACATGAACTAATGCGAACACCTATAATCGTCCTCGGTTGTTTTCCGAACGATGAGAACCTGCATTGACCAATTGCTTGCCCTGCCTCACATTGATGCACCGAGGCTCAAGGGTGAGGTTCACTATCTCGCCGGTCGCTTGGAACAACTCAGAATGCAACGAACCATTTCCAACGAGGCATACCTAGACGCTGGCGCCATCCAAGGGGCCATCGAACTGGTTGCGAACATGATCGATATGGGCGTTTCCCAAAACGAAATTCAGGAACATCTACGTTCAACCCTTCACCGAGCCAACCGCATTGAAACCAAGCATCCTGGTTTGAACTGGGCAGTGGAATCCGGTCGTGCGAGTTGACAACATCATGAATTCATCCTTGCTCTCCGTACGGAGCGCAACCAAGCGTTTCGGCGACGTGATTGCGCTAGAATCGATTGACTTGGACATCCAAGAAGGCGAGATTGTTGGTTTGGTTGGTTCAAACGGGGCCGG
>CAXHCG010000109.1:0-6281 GCA_964014905.1 uncultured Candidatus Poseidoniales archaeon
TTTTTCTTGCCCAAGTGGCGGCGAGCGAGGATTTTGACCTCTTCGCTGAGCGGCATGCCGTCGTTGGTCGGTCGCATTTTTTCGTTTTCAAAGATGGACTTGCGAAACACCCACATGCCGGTCTGTGAGTCTTTAATCCCGTACCAGAACAGCATTCGAGCGGTGAAGGAAAGCACCCAGTTCCCAAAGCCGTGAAGGCCGGACATTGACCCGTCTTCAGCCAAGGAAAGACGATCGCAGGTGATGAAATCAAGGTCGTCGTCAAGCAAGCGCTTGACCAATTCTGGAACCAATTCCGCAGGGTAGGTGCAGTCAGCGTCCATGGTGACGATGATGTCGTTCTTCGCAACATCGAAGCCTGTTCTGTAGGCTCGTCCGTACCCTTTGCGAGGTTCGAGATGGACTCGTATGTCCTTTTCAAGCGCTATTTCACGGGTGCGGTCGGACGAGTTACCGTCAACGATCATGATTTCCAAATCCTTGCACCACCCCCGGGGGATGGCGTCGATGGTGGGGCCAAGGGCCTCCTCTTCGTTTCGCGTCGGCAGAATCACCGTGACGGACACGGGTAAGACATCGCCCATGAACAGCCGAGCCGAGGATTGACCTTCAAAGGTTTGGCTGGAAGCGTGCGATTTACCGGACGAGGTTCAATGACATTCAAATGCAGGTCCTCTGTGGTGCTTTCAATGCACATCGCCATGGTCTCGGGCGAATATCCTCCTCGTTGGGGTGGAATCGGTTCCGTCGTCTACCATTTAGCCGGGCATCTCGCCCAGCGCGGGCACGATGTGACCGTCATCACACGCACCCACAAACAACCCACGCCGCAACAACCCGGTGTCAGTGTTCTTCAGGTTCCATGGCTCAAAGCCCCCATGGCGTTCACTCGCTCCTATGGAAAGCACGCCCTGACGGAACTTCGCCGGCTGCATCGGGTCAAACCGGTCGATGTGGTTCACACCCTCCTTCCTCTTGTCAGTTGGACCGCCAAGGAGTACCTCTGGGTGGAGGAAAACATCGCACCGGTGGTTTCTGCCCTCAACGGCAGTTGGATTGGCGAGCGTGAGGGGATGAAACTTGCCGCTCGCCACAAGGAATCAGCGACGTGGAAGAATCCCAACGACCTCGCCATTTTACTCACCGGCGGTTACTACGCCAAGTACGAACAAGCCGGTGTAGCGCATTCCAGCGTTTCCGTGGCGATTTCACAGTCCACGCGAACGGAGTTCGAGACGTGGTATCGCCCACCAACCGACTGGCAGTGCGAAACCGTGCTCTACGGCGTTGACCACAAGGTGTTCAGGCCAATGAACCACGACCATGAGGAGGAGCAGTTGGCGTACGAAGCGCTTCGAAAATCCTACGATGCGGCTGACGAGGCTGCTTTGCACGGTCGCCCAGACACGTCGACGCCACTCCTGTTGGCCGTGGGGCGGCTCGTGGCTCGGAAGGGACATCGCACGCTTCTGCGTTCCATGCCGTCCGTTCTCAAACAACATCCCGGCGCCCGTCTTGTCATTATCGGCCGGGGCCACATGCGCAAGACGTTGATGCGTCAGGCCAAGCGGCTGGGTATTTCCCACGCCGTTCACATCCAACCCGGCATGAGTTTTGAACAACTGGCGCTTCACTTCCGGTCCGCTGATTTGGTTGTTTACCCCTCGTATTACGAGGGTCAGGGCCTCATTCCCCTCGAAGCCTTGGCAAGCGGAACGCCCGTTGTAACCGTTGATCAGCCACCTTTGACCGAAATGATCGATGATGAGGTCGGTGGTTTGTTCAGGTGTGGGGATTACGAAGACCTCGCACGCGCCGTCAACCACTGCCTCAACCACCCTGATGAGCGGACGAAGCAAATGCGAAAGGGGAGGGAGCGCGTGCTTGGTCAGTTTACGTACGAACACAACGCCGAAGCTTACGAACAGATTTACGCCTCGCTCTACGAGGAATAATGGGCATCACTCTCGCTTCGTGGTGTGAAGTGAACCATTCCTCCACGGAGAAAAATGACACATATGGCCAGCGTTTCGTATCGGAACATCATTAGTTGATGCGCTGGTCGGAAGAGCATGCGAAACAAGGCCTTGTTTTTGGCGTTCATGGTTCTAAGCCTCCCCCTCTCGGGATGTTTTGGGGAAGAGGACGTCGTTGCGGAGCCCGAAATTGAGGTTCAAGAGAACCCCCGTGTCTTCGTCACCGACAAAACAGGCGCTGACGTCAATGTCCCACCGATGAACATCACGTTTCAGTTTAGCGATGTCGGGGAAACGGGGAAAGAACCCAGCATCGGTATCACCTCCAGCGGGTGCATTTTCTTCATTGCCATGGAGAAGGTCATGCGGTCCTGCGATGGTGGTTTGACATGGGACGAAACCCAAGATCCCGTGATGTGCTCGCCCACCACCAGTGACCCGTACGGATGGGTCGACCCCATCACCGACCGCGTCTTTGGCGTCCAGATGATTGGACTTGAGACCTCGTGGATTTGCTGGAGCGATGACGACGGTGAAACATGGTTGGGCAACCCCCACGATTCGGGAACCACACCCATCAACGACCACATCAAACTGGCGAGTGGGCCGTGGACCAGCAGTGGATACGGAGCGCTTGGCCAATTAACGGGGAGTTTCTATGAAACCGCTGTTTACTATTGCTACAACAAACTGGCTGGTATCTTTTGCTTCACGAGTTTTGACGGAGGCGCGACCTTTGAAGCCGGCGGACAAATCATTGGCTTGGCGACCACCAATGGCGGCCTGCACGGAGCAATTTCCACGGCACCCGACGGCACCGTGTACGTCACACCCCGTGTCGCTACGCCCACCGTCATCGTCTCAAAGGACAACGGTTTCTCCTGGTTTGAACGCTACATGGGAGAGGATGTAGGTACACCCAATCCTCGCAAGAACTCTGAAGTCTCTGCAGACACCGATTCGAACGCCTACCACGTGTGGACTGGCGGCGATGAAGGCATCTACATGTCTCGCTCAACGGACTCGGGTGAAACATGGGAGCAAGAAAGCATCCGAATTTCTCCAGCAGGCGTTATCTCGACCGTCTTCCCTCAAACCGACGCTGGCGACCCCGGTCGCATTGCTGTTACGTACCTCGGGAGTGAGAACACTGAGATGTTGAACCAGTCGGACATCGATGGAAACCCTTGGGACGGCAACGCCCATTATGCCCCCAACAACGCAACCTACCACCTCTACATCACCTACAGTCTGAACGCTTTGGACGAGGAACCGATTTTCCATACCTACCGCGTGACGGACGACCCGGTTCAAGTGGGTTCCATTTGCCTTAACTCAGGAGATTGCCGCGACATCGGGGGTTCAAACCGTAACTTGCTTGATTTTAACGACCTTCACATCGACCGCGAAGGCCGTGTTTACGTTGCCTTTGCCGACGGATGCACGGGCGACTGCGCCACAAATGAGAACGCTACGGCCTCGGATTCCCGAGATGGCCGTGGTGCAGTGTACTACCTTGCCAGCGGCCCAAGTCTCCTCGAGGAATTTGGGCTGATGGAGCCGTTGATTGACTGAGACTCAGGAAAAGAGCCGAGCCCGAATCTTTCGTAGGCTGAGGCGTATACCGAGCAGTGCCTTTCGAACAGTGGAAAGTTTGACGGGTTGAGTGAACACGTCACCCGAGCGGCGCACGATTTCATGAAGAATCGAGGTGTAGGCATCCGCCATGATTTCTGGTTGGATTCTGGCTCGCCCGTCAAGGAAGCCAAAGAGATGATTGGCAGAGGTTTGATGGCGTTTGATCACGTCGACGTACTCCACTACAAAACCCCTCCATGCCAAGGTTTGAGCGATGTTGGTGTTCTTCAGCATCTCAAGGCTGATGCTGTGAGAGTCCAAGACTTCAATGGGCAGGTAGACCCGGCCGCGTTCCATGTCTTCGTTGATGTCCCGTAGAACGTTGATGAGTTGCATTTGAATCCCCAAATCAATGGCGTGCAGTCGCGCTGCCCGGTCCTCGTATCCATAGATTTCAATCAAAACAAGTCCAACGGCGGAGGCGACTTTGTAGCAGTAAGAACGTAATTCATCCCATGTCTTGATGCGGACCGGGTAGAGATCGTCTTCCATGCCTTCGATGACCGTTTCAAAATCTCCGAGCTTGATGGAGTAGCGGGTGAACACATCCTGCAAGGCTATGAAGATGGGATGATCGGTGGCCTTAATCTCCTGCTCACTGGCCCGATGAAGTTTGATTCGTATGTCGACCAGGGCCATCATGCGGCGCCGGTGTTCGTTTGGTGAAAGCGACGGTGTTTCGCCTTCGTGGCGTTCGCTCACCACACCTTGCTGGATTTCAGTCGCCTCTCTGAGCGCTTTGGTTTCAAGGATGGTCGGCTCTTCATCACCGTCGACAATGTCGTCAACCCATCGACACAAGGCATAGACGGCGTGGACGGCTCTGCGCTTGTTGTAGGGGAGGGCGCTGAACGAAGAATAGAAGGTCGTTGAAGCATTTCTGCACGCCGTCTCACAAAACGCATAGGCCTCATCAAGACTCCGCGATTCCATGGTGCTCCCTCAAGCGGATGTTGGGGTTCCGGAGGACGGGTCTTTTGATGTTTTGCTAAGGGCTGCTCGTCCTTTCTTTGAACGTCGACGGCTCTCAAACCAGGTGTCCACGCCGTTCCAGTCGGGGATGATTCCCAAACTGTCCAACAGGAGTTTACTGCTGATGCGTGCGGACTCGTAAATCACGGGAAGGCCACTTCCAGGGTGAGTTCCTCCGCCAACAAGGTAGAGGTTCTTGATTTCATCAAATTGGTTTTTGGGCCGGCGCCAAAGCATCTGGTCGAGGCCGTGGGCGAGGTTGAAGACGGCCCCTCTGTAGCAATGGTCTCCCCAGTCTTCTGGGGTGATGATCATCTCGGTGACAATGTGGTCGCGCAGTCCTTCAAAGCCAAGTTTGGTTTCAATTTGCTCAAGGATGTTGTCGCGGTATGCGTCCTTCTCTTTGTCCCAGTCAATGTTTTCATGGATGTGAGACACGGGCACCAGAGCGTACACGGTCGAGCACCCTTCCGGCGCAAGACTCGGGTCCACGATGCAAGCGTTCTGGACATAGACAGAGGGGTCGTCCCACGTTAATTTGTGGTTCTTTTCGATGTCTTCGAGGTTCTGTTCGTAATTGGATGAGGCGTAGATTTGGTGGTGGGGGAGGTCTTCGTAAGTCTTGTCAATCCCGAGGTAAATCATGAAGGTTGAGCATGAGTATTTTTTCTTCTCCAATTTTTTGTTGTTCCACTTTTTCCGCACCTTGTCGGGGAAGAGTTGCGTCATGCCGTTTGCGAAGTCCGCATTCATCACGACCTTGTCCGCAAAGAATTCACCGTTGGCCGTTCGCACGCCTTTGATGGTTTTGCCGTCCATGATGACCGATTCAACGGCTTCGTTCATTTTGAACGTCACGCCAAGGTCCTCCGCAATGCTGGCCATTCGCTTGCTGACGCTGCCAAGCCCACCAATGGGGTGGAAAATCCCGTACTCGTATTCGAGGAAAGCAAGCATGGTGAACAGGCTGGGGCAGTTGAACGGCGACATGCCGAGGTATTTTGTTTGGAAGGACATGGCCAACATCAGGCGGTCGTCGTCAAACAACTTCATCAGATCTCCAGCGACCGAACGCTGGGGGCGCAGCACACCAGCAACCCGCATGGCTCGCTTGGAGAGCAAATCGGTCGGGCCGTACCATGGTTCTTGGAGGCAGGCCTTTGACTTGGCCAGTTTAACTCTGTTGTCGTCGACGTAGCGGCGGAACGCATTGGCGTTGCTGTCTCCAGAGAGTTCTCGAATCCGTTCGGTCATCTCGTCCAAGTTGCTCGTGCAGTCCAGCACGCCACCCTGGCCAAAGATGAGCCTGTAATTCATTTCCAAACGGTGGAGCTTCAGTTCCTCGTGAGCATCCATTCCGATGGCCTTGAAGATGTCTTCAATGACTTCGGGATAGTGGAAAAAGGTCGGGCCGAGGTCGAATTTGAAACCGTCCCGTTCGAACACTTTGTTGCGTCCTCCGACAGCGCCGGAGCGCTCAAACACCGTGACGTCAACACCGGATTTTGCAAGCAAAAGGGCCGATGCAAGACCGCCGGGGCCGGCTCCGATAATGGCAACAGATGGTTGGGATGGTCCAGTCATACCGCCTGCTCTTGGTGGCCTCATATAAAGGAAGGTTTCCATCCTAAATAATCCCAAAAAATAACATTCAATCGGAACGTTGAATGATGCTGTTTGGATCGATGAGAACGG
>CAXHCG010000110.1:0-6206 GCA_964014905.1 uncultured Candidatus Poseidoniales archaeon
ACCTTAGCCAAGCAAAGCGTTGAGTGGGGCGGAAAATAACCGAGACGAAGACGACTCTGTCGTCGCTGGTGACGACAGCACCGTTCATTTCAACGTCGGAGCGTCGGGTGAAAAAGAGGTCGAGACTATCACGGACGTCGTCTTCAATTCTGGACAGCGAATGCAATTCCGAGAAGAAGCTGGAGTAGTCTTGCTGCTCGGAATTGAGGTCGGTTTCTTCTTCACGGGCACCAATGCCCACGCCCGAATCAAAGTCGATGTTCTGGCCATCACCAATGACTCGAACGTTCAGTTGAACCGGTTTGTAGACCCTGAAAATCGCAAATTCTTCCAGCAACGTTCGCAACAATTCAGCACGAACTTCTGCGGCGTCAGAAAGCGTGTTTTCTGTGTTCTTGTAGGCGACCATAATGTCAATGGACAAGTCCCTTACTTCGGTTTTGAACAGGTCATCATCGACGTCAATACCCAGCTGTTCACTTACGTTGTTGACCGTGTCGCTGACCAGCCGAGCGATGTGCGCTCGTGAAAGGATGTCGTCAGATTCCTGATGGTAGACTTTGTACATCACTGGATAGACGATGAGCAAGGTGATGAGTGAAAGTGACAGAGAAATAAACGCCATCCACCAGGCCGGAATGCCGGCTGCGCCACCGGTGAGCATGGCGGTTTCGCGCCCGCCGCCAAGTTCTGCACCCATGAGGATGTAGCCCCAATCGCCGAGGTCCTGCACGGTCCAGCAGGAACGTGGTCCTGCATCTTCAATGCGAACTTCTGAATGTTCTGTATCGTCAACGAACGGGAGGAAAGCCAACGCCTCTTTGGAGATGGTGTGTTCAAATTTGATGGATTTTGAGAGTGGACCGAGCGTGATGTTTGATGAGGTGTTCCGTTCTTCATGGACCGTTACCCTGAATTCCAGTTCGTAATGGCCCTCAGGCAGTTCTGAGTAAGGCGCTTTGAAGTAGGCCCTCCCGTTGCTGGAGTCGGCTTTGTTGATGGTCCGAACCGTTTCATTGGTCCCAAAATCTTCGTCAACGACGCTCTTCGTTTCCTCACCAAGGATTTCGAGGAAGGTGTAGTTTAGGTAGGCTTCTCCGTTGGGAAGATTGTGACCTGCGATCGAGAACAATTCTTGGTCGGGGTCTGGGAAGATGTTGAGCCACGCTTCCTCGGTGATCTCTGTGCACTCATCACCGATATCGAGGAGGGTGGTGGAGGCGGTATGGTCGAGGCTTGTGGAATTCCCAAGCACTCCTGAGGACATGGAAAACAACAGCAAGGCAAAGAGGACGCCGTAGGCAATGCCACCGAGCAGGACAAAGTCTTCAATCTTTGAGAGAAACATCTTCCCTCCGCCTTTTCGGCGCTGGCGAATTTCTTGGAGTTCCTTCCCTTCTCGGTCTTTGGCTTTGACCTGCTCCTCTGAGCCATCGTTGGCGGTGGAATCCGAACTCGCTTCCCTCGCCATGCGCAAGCATACGTGCCTCGGTTCAAGAATCCTTTTCCCATAGTTTCTCATTCAGCGAGCGACATAACTCATTCTATAGAATATTATTTGGCCGACTTGCGTTCATCCGAAGGGTGAAAGTTGGTGGGTCAGGCCGGACTTGAACCAGCGACCTCGGCATCTTCAGTGCCGCGCTCTCCCAACTAAGCTACTGACCCGGGCAAGGTTTGGCACAGCCCTCGCCATATCAAGCCTTCCGCTTGGAATCCAAGACCAAACAGGAGGGTGCGGGTCCGATGAGGGGTATTATTCAGCGCCTTTCAACGCCTCTTTTTGGAATGCAAACAGAGCATCCATGCCCTTGTCAGCTCCCTTGAGCAAGGCCGTGAGTTCATCGGCAGAGAAGGTCGACTCTTCACCGGTCCCCTGCACTTCGACGTAGTTTCCATCGCTGGTTTTAATCACGTTCATGTCAACGTCAGCGTTGGAATCAAGAACATAATCGAGATCCAGGAAGACCTCGCCGTCAATGAGACCCACCGAAACAGCCGCCAGGTCGTGAGGAATGACGGTGTTTTCATGGTTTTCACGTTCCATGGCGTCAAGGCTCGGAGGCGTCCAACCTTCTTTGCGTTGTTCGGGGGTTGGTCGGAGGTCCATCGGCAAACAGACGCCTTGAGCAATCAATCTTCGGACAGCCAGGCGAAGCGCAATGTTGGCGGCCGTGATGGATGCGCAACGGGTACCACCGTCGGCGTTCAGGACGTCGCAATCAACGTTCAACGCCACGGGCCCGAGTGCTTCGAGGTCAACCGCAGCTCGCAGGGAGCGAGCAATGAGGCGTTCAATCTCCTGCGTTCGTCCTTTGGCTCCTCGACGTTCTCGTCTGAAGCGAGAATCCGTAGAACCGGGAAGAAGGGAGTACTCAGCGTGAACCCAGCCTTTGGTTGCGTCCCTTGGAAACCAACCTGGAAGGCGCGCTTCCTTGGTGCAACAGGCCAACACAACGGTGTCGCCTTGCTTGTAGAGCACCGAGGCAAGAGCGTTGGGGGTGAAGTCAAGGGTCACCTCGGGCGCACGCATTTCGTCATTGGCTCGGTTAAGGTTGAGTTCGGTTTTGAATTTCGCCATGGAGCAGGCCACGGTGTCGCCTTCATCAAGGCTTCTCCAAGCCATCGATTGGACACGGACAGGTTGAAAGTGTGCCTTGCCGTCCGTTTCCTCATGAATCAGCCCCAAGCCGTCATTTGTGCCGTGGCCCGCACCCCCATTGGCAAATTCATGGGTGCGCTCTCGTCGATGAGTGCCGTCAATTTAGGTGTTCTCGCCGTCAAGGAACTGCTTGCGAGAGCCAACATCGATCCAGATTCTGGCGTCATCGATGAAGTGCTCTTCGGTCAGGTGCTCCAAGCCGGCGTGGGCCAAAACCCGGCGCGTCAGGTGGCACTGGGCGCGGGGCTCCCCGTTTCGACGCCTTGTGCGACCATCAACAAGGTGTGTGGCTCATCCCTCAAAGCCGCCATGATGGCGGCAAACAGCATTCGTGCTGGTGAGTTCAAGGCGATCGTTGCAGGAGGCATGGAGAGCATGAGCAACGCTCCACAACTGTTGATGGGTCAACGCAGAGGGGCCAAAATGGGCAATTCAACCCTTGTTGATTCAATGATTCACGATGGTCTGTGGGATGTGTACAACGATGTTCACATGGGAACCACCGGCGAGACCGTTGCGAAGGAATGCAACATCGACCGTCAAACGATGGATGCCTTCGCTGCTCGAAGCCAAGAGCGGGCTGCCAATGCTTGGGAAAACGGTTGGTTTGATTGGGAGTCATTCAGCATTGAAGTGCCACAGCGCCGAGGAGACCCAGTGGTTCTGAGCACGGACGAAGGGGTCCGTGCAGGGACCACTGTTGAATCTCTTGCGAACCTTCGACCTGTGTTTGACCGTGAAGGCACGGTTACGGCCGGCAACGCCAGCACCCTCAACGACGGCGCCAGCGCTGTCCTCATCGCTGAAGCAGACTTCGCGAAGGAACAGGGCTGGGAAATCATTGCCAGCATCGAAGACTACGTGACGTCGGGCGTTGAACCGGCTCGGGTGATGAGCGCCCCTATCCCTGCGATCAATTCGCTTCTCGAGCGAAACAACCTCAATGTCCTCGATGTTGATGTGTTTGAACACAACGAAGCCTTCGCTTCTGCCTCTTGTGCCGTGGCTCAAGAGGTGGGCATCCCCGAGGATCGCTTCAACCTCCACGGCGGGGCCGTCAGCCTTGGCCATCCCCTCGGTGCCAGCGGTACCCGATGCCTGATCACCATGCTCGGTGTGATGAGAAGGCTTGAGGCCTCGTCGGGTATTGTCACGCTTTGTCTTGGTGGCGGCAATGCCGTGGCCATGTACGTGCGTCGTCCGCTATGATGTTCAGGGTTCATCCAGCAGGATGAGAACGTTCTCTGGCGGCCGCCCAATCACCGCTCGGTGCCCAGAGATCAAGATTGGGCGCTCAAGTGTTTTCGGATTGGTTCTCAACAAATCCATGATGTCCTCTTCTGTTTGGAGGGACGCCATCACCGAGGCGCCCGCTTCCTTTTTTCGCACGACACCGTCAAGTTGAGCCAGCAGCTGCAAATCATCTTCCACGACCCCGGTCTCAAGGTAACGAACCACTTTGAGATCACAGCCTCGCTCCACCAGGAGGGCGAGAGCCTGTCGGGATTTAGAGCAACGAGGGTTGTGGTAGAATCGCATGATGGTGCCACGGGTGGTTCAATCATGAAGTCACTGGTCGCTGGTGTCATGAACTTGGGTTCAAACACCATCGGCTGCGCGCTTGTTCCAGATGTTCAATTGGTGCGTCTTGGTGGTTTCCAGTCGGCAAAGGCAATGTGGGCAGGTGGTGTGCCAGACCCTTGTTTCTCGAACTCCATGACGCGATCGACAAGCCACAGGAACCATTCCATGTTTTTGTCATTCGCATCTTCACGGATAGGGTCCAAGAAGAACGAAAACGTGTTGTATGATTTGATGAGCACTCCGGAGAAGAGGTCGTAAAATGCATGGAAATCAACGTCGCCCCGATGGATGAGAACCCCAATGCTTTCCCATGTTGTCAGGACCCTTACGACCTTGGGCCAATCTTCGCCCAGTTTTTCTTGGAAGGCCTCAAGGTTTGCCTCGCCACCTTCGAGACTGTAATCGTCGGTGTTAAATTCCATGTTCATGATGACCGTGAGCCCGAACACAAAATCCTCGTCCTGGAAATTAGCGGCAAGGTTCATCGCCGTGGTGCTGTCTCGTGAGCGTCGCAGTTCCTTGATTTGGAACCAGGAATACGTCGCCGCACCGAGGATGGTTACAAGCCCCAAAATTTCTGCATACGAGGCTGCGGTTGCCAAATCCATGAGAGGAAACCTCCCCTTCCGGGACTTTGTGTTTCCGGTGTCATTCTTCTTCTGAAACGGGAGGCGTCAGCATCCCCTGTTCATCGATCACGTCGCAGGCACCGGGCAAGACGGAAAGCAAATCGTCGGTCGAGAGGCCTGTAATACGGTAGATCTTGTTGGCCAGTTGGTCTTTTTTGGTGAGTCCTGGAGAAAGAATGGCATAGCGTTGGCATACCTCCAAGATGTGTTCTGGCGTTCCGCTCGTCACCATTGGTACACCGTTCACGGCGATGATGCCGATACCGATGCGGACGTCCATGTCCTTGTACCATGTCCGTTGGCCGCGGATAACAAAGGCGCCCTTCCCAACAAATTCGCCGGTCTGTGCTGACTTCGAAACCTGTGCGGGTTTCACGCTATAGACCGTTCCATGGGCGCCACCTCCGTTCCATGCCCGGCTCCACGAAAGGGCGAGAACAGCGGCCTGCTGGAGTTTGTCCTCGTTCAATGCGGCGTCTTCCAACTTGTCCACCAGACGGTAGGCCGGAATGTCCGGGGGGAGGTGGGCAGGACGGCGTTCCTCCAAAGCAAATCCTTGGGACGAACGCAAGCTGCACGAAGGGGCACCATGGAGGTCAGCATGGAGGTACATGTCGTCGTTAGAGAGGTGTTTTTTCACCACGGCATCGTTGCCTTTGGCGTCCTTTCCACCAACCAGCAGGTGTCCACCTTCGGTCATGCCCCAGCGGTGTTGTTCAAACCACATGCGTTTGCTTCGCTTCAAACGGTTGAGTTTCCCGCTTGCTTTCTGCTTGGCTTCACTTTTCCTAGCACGTTTGAGCTGTCGCTCGGTCTCAGCCAGTGCCTCAACGGCTCCAGACGTCTTGTTTTTTTGCTTGCGAGCCGATTCAAAGTACCGTTGTGCATTCTGATGGACCGTGCTGTCCAACTCGAGCATGACTTGAGGTCCCTTGGCTTCGTTGCTCTCATCGGGAAGCAGGACCGTAATCGTCCGGTCTGCTGGAGCAGCACTGACGATCCAGGGAATTGACTTGATGGCTTTTCGTACGGCACTCCACCCGTCCCGTTCAACGGCCTGCTTGGTTTGCTCCAAAAGGCCCTCAACGTGGTTCCAGTGTTCTTGAATTAAATGACCGAGGCGTTGCTGCTTCTCGATTTTATCTGAAAAACCGCCGAGTGCTTTCTCTTGTTGCGCTTTTCTCCGTTCCAGCTTTTCCACTTCCGTGGATTGCCCACGACCAGGACCTGCCTGCTCGAACCGCTCTTCTTCCCGTCGTTGCAGTGCATGCGCATCATGTGTGCCCTTCCACACATCGATGGATTCGCAAAGTGAAGAATCTGTCTCTTAT
>CAXHCG010000111.1:0-6134 GCA_964014905.1 uncultured Candidatus Poseidoniales archaeon
TGGCTCGGTCGCCGATTTGGGCCCCGTTCAAGAGCGTTGACATCGAGACGTTCGAAACGCCAATTGAACAACCATCGGCCACCATGCAGTGTTCAAGTTTAGCCCCAAGTGCAACGGAAGATTGCGAACCCTCACTGGCAAACCAAGAAGGGGGGTTCCCTGCAACGCGACCCGTGGAATAGCGCCCGTGGACGATGGACGATTTGACAGCGAGGTTCCACGAGTCAGGCGTTCCTGCGTCGATGAAGTAGCCGTCAAACGGCACGCCACTCAGCAGGCCTTCAGCGGCCAATTTTGGAAAAACATCGCGCTCAATAGAGTGCCTCCCTTTTGGCATCCAATCAAAGACATCATCGTTGAAGATGTAGGAACCTGCGTTAATGAGGTTTGAAAAAACTTCCTCAGGTGCGGGTTTTTCTTTGAACTTCGTGATCTTGTTTGATTCGTCAAGGCCCACAATTCCGAATCGCGTCGGGTCTTCAACCTCCCAGAGTCCGAGGGTGCCAACCGAACCGTTCGTGCGATGCATGTCCAACAGAGAGGAGGCATCCAGTGAAGAGATAATGTCGCCATTGAAACACGCAAAGGTCCCGCTGACAACGTCGCGACAATTTCCCAAGGCGCCGCCTGTTCCAAGGGGTTCGTCCTCAGGGACGATGCGGAGATCAAACGGAGCATCAGCCACCTCAAAGTAGGCTTTGATTTGATCAACTTTGTACCCCCCTGCAACAACCACTTCGTCAACCATGTCAACGGGCAAAGAGCGAACAACGTGCTCAAGAAGCGTTTGGTCAAGAACGGGAAGAAGCGGTTTTGGAACGGTGTTGGTCCATGGCCGAAGCCGAGAACCCACGCCACCAGCCAAGACCACGACCTGCATTACCTTGGCCTCCAAAGCCTATGTTATCAAGACCACCATGAAAACATCACGCAACCAACGACTCCAAAGTATTGAAAGACGGCCTTCCAGTCCAAGCGATTGGAGAACATCATGAACATCCATGAGTACCAAGGGAAAGCATTGCTCAAAGAACACGGTGTTCCCGTGCTTGAAGGCGTCCACTGCACAACCGTGAGCGATGCGCTTGATGCTTACGACCGTTTGGGCTCAAAGGTTGTAGCCGTTAAATCTCAAATTCACGCAGGTGGCCGTGGAAAAGGCAACCTCTACGCCCCTGAGACGCGGGAGCTTGTGATGGAAGGTGGTGTCAAAATCGCCTTTTCCAAAGAAGAAGTTGAGACGTACGCAACCAATATTTTGGGAAACATCCTCGTCACAATACAAACAGGCGATGAGGGAAAACTGGTGCGGAACCTCTACGTGGAATCCGGCTGCGAGATCGCACATGAATACTACCTCGCCATTTTGGTGGACCGAGAAAACAAATCCGTTCTCATCATGGCTTCAACGGAAGGTGGCATGGACATCGAACACGTCGCTGAAACCACGCCGGAAAAAATTCACAAAATTTCTGTCGACCCCAACGCTGGCCTTCTCGGTTATCAAAAGCGTGACCTCGGACTTGCGCTCGGACTGACCGGCACGGCCCACAAGGGCTTTTCTAAGGCCCTTTCATCCATGTACAGCATGTTTGTCTCGAGCGATTGCGCCATGCTTGAGATCAACCCCCTCGTCCGAACCGCTGACAACAACATCGTCGCACTGGACGCAAAAGTTTCGTTTGATGAGAACGCAGAATTCCGACACAAAAATTGGGACGAACTTCGTGATCTGTCCGAAGAAGAGGACGTTGAAATCAGGGCCAAGGAAACCGGCCTCTCCTACGTCAAGCTCGATGGAAACATTGGTTGCCTTGTCAACGGAGCCGGTCTAGCCATGGCCACGATGGACGTCATCAAGTTGTACGGGGGCGAGCCAGCCAATTTCCTTGACGTTGGCGGTGGAGCCAACGAAGAGCAGGTCAAAACGGCCTTCAGCATCATCCTTGAAGACCCGAACGTCAAGGGCATTTTGGTCAACATCTTCGGAGGAATCATGCGTTGTGACATTATCGCACGAGGCGTTATCGCAGCGACGGAGGCCCTTTCTTTGGAGGTCCCGCTCGTCGTTCGTCTGGCTGGAACCAACGTTGACGAAGGGAAGGCAATCTTGGCGGCGTCATCGTTGAACATTCACCCTGCGGATGACCTTGCTGAAGGTGCTCAAAAGATTGTGAAACTCATCGGAGGTGGTCAATGATGGCGATTTGGATTGAAGAAGATGCCAAGTTACTCGTGCAAGGAATCACAGGGAAGCAGGGAATGTTCCATGCGGACAAGATGGTCGAATATGGCACCAACATCGTTGGTGGCTGTACCCCTGGAAAAGGCGGCCAAACGGTTGCCCTGCAGGGCCGAGAATTCCCTGTTTGGGATTCAATGTTTGAGGCCATCAAGGCGACCGACGCTGATGCTACGGTCATTTATGTCCCCCCACCCTTTGCGGGTGAGGCGATCATGGAGGCCGCCGATGCCTTTGACAGCATCAAAGGTGAAGGCGTCATTGTTTGCATCACAGAAGGAATCCCAACGTTGGACATGGTAAAAGCCGTGGCGTTCGTAGAAAACCGTCCCGGCGTTCGCCTCATCGGTCCAAACTGTCCCGGCATCATCACGCCCGGAGAGGAAGGTGGAGCAAAAATTGGCATCATGCCCGGCCACATCCATGCCAAAGGACGCATCGGTATCGTCTCAAAATCAGGGACGCTGACCTATGAGGCCGTTGCACAAACCATGAGCATTGATGAAGGCCAGTCCACGTGCGTCGGCATCGGCGGAGACCCAGTCAATGGAACCGGTTTTATCGAATGCCTGGCGGCGTTTGAAGCCGATGATCAGACAGAGGCGATTGTGATGATTGGTGAAATCGGTGGCAATGCGGAGCAGGAGGCGGCCGCTTGGGCCGCTGAAAACGTCACCAAGCCCATCGTGGGCTTTGTGGCTGGTGCAACGGCTCCACCCGGCAAGCGAATGGGCCACGCAGGTGCCATCATCTCCGGTGGAAAGGGAACGGCTGAAGAGAAATTTGCAGCCTTTGAAGCAGCCGGAATCGCGTGCGCAAAGGACCCGTCAGAACTCGGGGCCGTCTTGCTCGAATCCCTCAGGGCTGCTGGCTTACGATGACTCAAAGGTAGACATCTTTGAGATGCTGAACGGTCTGACTCACCATGCCGTTGGTTCTGGCGAAGTCGATGGCCGCCTTTCCTGGTTTGGAATGGGCGTACACAACTTCACCCGGGCTCACCAGTGCATTCCAGTACTTTTCAAACCGTTCGGCGTCTTCTCTGTGGCCGGCTAGACAGGATGGAACACGATAGAACATGACGACGCTCTTGCGTTCTTTCCTCATGTATTTTGCAAGCACCTCGGGGAGGAGACGCGAAAGGAAGGTTTCGTCAAAGAACCGAGCCGAACGACTCACAACATAACGGGCATCGTCGATGGGCCCAAACACCTCGCTAATGGCTTCCGCAAACAGCGCAGACTGTTCTTCATCGCAATGTTCGATGTAGTATCGAAACCAGCCACCGCCTCGATCGCCGCCACCCAACTTTGCATTTCTCGGCAACAAACCAATGTCGAGCATGGCGTTTCCAATCGCTTGGATGATGGCTTGGTTGAGGGATGACTCCGTCCACTGTTCCCTCACCCTACCAAAGCTGAACTGCATGCCTCCAAGCGAATTCTTCGGCTTGAATTCGAGACTTTTTCGTGCGACCGCTGAGAACGGTTGACCAATCCCCCACATCCCGCGTGTGGAAGAGCGACGCTTGGCTCGTTCCAGCATCTCCTGGTTGATGAGGCCCATGCCTTCATTCACAGCTTCGGGTTGGAGTTCAGTGAAGGCTGCGTGGACGTGCCCAACGCCTTTTTCAATGGAACCATCATCACAAACGCCGTACAGATTTTTGTGTTTCCGTTCAAACCGTTCGTAATCATCAAACCCTTTGATGAACTCTTCTGCCAGACAAACGACGTCCCAGTTATTGGCGACCTTTTCAGGCCATAATTTGTCTAGCCTCATCGACCGACCCCGCAACTGATTGATGCTCATGCTCGTGGTCACCGTGGTCAAATCAACCAGGACGTTGATGCGTGAAGCATCCCATCCTTCACCAAGGAGCCCTCGTGTACCGATCAGGCACTTTGTCAAACCCTCTTGGAAAAATTCGGTCACCATGGTCGAATAATAACGCGGTGCCCAGTCTTTTCCTGACCCGTGAATGTGGTGAAATCTCTCCATGGCTTCGTCGCGAAAGTCAATGGAGAGGCCCCTTTGTGAGACCCAATCACGGGCCCGTTTGAGGAAAACACGGGATAAATCATCGTCGACGAGCAACGTACTCCCTGTCATCAAGATGGGGTCGAGCTGATCGCCGAGTTCGCATCCAACCAGTGCTTTGAACACACCGATGGCACCTCCAGCCTCGTCATCGTGGACTTCATCCACCACGGCCGTTGAGGAGGTCTTCTCAAAATCGGTGACGACGACGCATCGCAAACGCTCGCCGAGTTCATTGTACTCGACCCGTAAAATATCCGAAAGGGCCTCGGTCTTCCCTTGCGCATAGGCGAGGATACGTCCAACCGGTGAGGCGCAAGGCCGTGCTCCATTTGACGTGATTTGATAACCGAGCAATTGCAATCGGCGTGTGACTTTCTCGGCCAACCTTTGGTCGTCTTTGTTCGTTGAGCGTAGAAGCCCAAAGCGAACATAGCGGTCCAGCAGGGGCCGAAGGAGAACGATGAGCGGTCCATTTTCTTGAAACTCGCCATACCCGACGGAAGAGCCGGGAACGCCCTTTGGCAAACCGATATTCTTGAGGGAGAGGTAGGCCCGTGCTGCATCTGAAAACGTTGGAAGTGCTTTGTGGAACGCTGCATAGCTCAACCCTTTGCGGCCAGGTATTGTCCGATGTTCAAGGGTATCATACAACCAATCTGGAAAACAAAGGGCGCGGTCGGGGCCTTTCTGGGGGAGGGATATTTCATCCACAATTTGAAGAAAAGCGTTGTCTGCTTCGGAGATGTAAGCCATTTCGTTTGATGTCGGCCGAACAAAGTACGCCAAATCTTGGTACGGAGCGAGGTTTGAATCCCGGACCAGAGCAGGTGTTGGAACTTCGTAGTCCATCTCACCGAGTAGGTTTGTGTAATGCTCCACGTCGGCTTTTTCTTCGTCGGGAGGAGTCGCCGTTAAGCCAAGCACAATTGGGTGGTTGAGTTCCTCACAAAGGGCCTGAAGGACTTGCCCCCAATGCTCGGTGAGATGGTGACACTCATCCAGAATGATGAGGCCAATGTTGGCCTCCTTGAGTCCTTGAATTGAATCACGAGCGTTGGTGTTTAGCCATGCTAAAGCCCCTTCTTCCACCACCTTTCCTTGCCGGACCTTCTTCCGATGCTTTTTCATTTCTTTTTCGTAATAATCGGAATTTTTCTGCCTCAAATCCTCCAGCCATGCCATACCAGATGCATCGTCGATGGCCTCACCGTTCTCGAGGAGTTTACTCATCCAAAGTTGCAGGGCTGCTTCTTCAAGATCGTCACCTTTTGTGCGAACCATGGTCAACGATTGGTAGGTAAGTGATGTCAGGAGCCCCGGTTTTTTTGGATCGAGGCTAAGATGCTCACCCTTTCCATCCAATTCAAACAACGATGTTCTTGAAATCCACTGAGCTTGTATCGCTGAATTTGGAGACAGCACGAGGGTGGGCTTCCTCACCATGTCGGCCCAAACATAAAGCCCCAGAATTGTTTTTCCAGAGCCGGGAGGAGCAACGATGTACAGTTGGTTTTCGCCAGACTTGAGTTGTTGTTCAATCACGCTTTTTGCGGCGACTTGAGACGGTCGCAGTGAACCGGAGAAACCAATCGAACCAAAGTCAGGCAGGGGCATGGGCGCACCTCAGCCGATCACTTCGGAGGTCCTCGTTTTGGACCACCAGGGGGGCCACCCTTCTTGGGACCGGGGGGGCCGCCCGGGCCACCTTTCTTCGGACCGCCAGGAGGACCGCTCTTCTTCGGACCGGGGGGGCCACCCGGACCAGATTTCTTCGGACCGCCAGGAGGACCGCTCTTCTTCGGACCGCCAGGAGGACCGCTCTTCTTCGGACCGCCAGGAGGACCGCTCT
>CAXHCG010000112.1:0-5951 GCA_964014905.1 uncultured Candidatus Poseidoniales archaeon
GTTCCAGTTTTGTCGGAACCGCCCGTGATTTCAAGTTTGTAGCCCGATAGCGTCTTGTCGCCTTCTCCGACAAACAAGCCATCGACGATGTCGCCAATGCGCTTTCCAAGCATTTGAGCGTGGTTGTTGCCACTGATCTTCAGGGCGTACGACTTACCGCCGTTTTTGGAATCGGTATCATTGACCACAGCGACGAATTCAGCATCATTTCCTGCCATATGAACACCTCTCGGGACTTCTCCGACAAAAGACCCGTATTTAGCCCCATCGTATGCATCACGGAAGCAGAGTTCAGCGAAGTCGCTTCGGAAGCAGCAATTCGAGTCGGTTTGCAATGTCGGCTGGAAGGAAGTGCGGCATGCTCAGGTGAGTGGTTCGTCCACGGCCGCCGGGAACCGTTGCGACTCGGGTCGCGACGATGCCTTCTCGCTCAATTTGCTTGGCGTACTTCCACAAGGTTGTGTGGCTCTTCGGTTTTTGCTCGTATTCTTCGCAGACAACCGCATACAGGCGTTCCACGTCCCCCATGGTCATTGTTTCCTCCGAGCGCAAGCGTCGGCAAATGGCCAACAACACCAACATCCCTTGGGGGGCAAGGTCGTCCACCACTTCGAGGCGTGTGCTCGTGTCGAGGGCCACGTTATCGCTCATGGCGTGGATGTCTTCGACCGTGATGGCTCGTTCGTTGTGCCCGTCCTGCCGGAATTCACACCGTTCGGCGGCGGCGCTGAGGTATTCGATGACACGGCGGGCGTCTCCGCTGCTCGCTGCCCGTTCGGCCAACAACCGAAGGGTGGCATCGGTCCATGTTCCGGGATTCAAGGCGAGGTTTGCTCGTTGACGAACAATGCCTTCCAATCCGTCCACCGTGTACGAAGGAATGCGAAGGTGATTGGATTGGCCAAACTTCGAAATCACTGCGCTTTCGAGGACATCAAGCACTTGCTCCTGGCTGATCAGCATCAGTGAAAGCGTTCCCGTTCCGTCTTGGTCCTCATCAATTCGGAGCAACTGGTACAGCAACTCATCGCCTGAACGACGGAGCATGTGATCCACCTCATCGAGAACGACAATGAGGTGCGTCGATGTTCTTCGTAGCATTTTCCGCAGACTCAGGAGCATTTCCCCAAGCGAGAGGCCTCGGTCGGGGTGTCCCGGATCAAATTGGTGGAGGATGCGCTGAGCGACCCGCATGCTGGTTGATGCGTTGCGGCAGTTCACGTGCGCAATCTTGAGTTCCCGTTTGCCGGAAAGGTGGCGCTGCAAATCCCTGCAGAAGGTTTTGGCGAGCACCGTTTTTCCGCTTCCAACCGGGCCTGTAATCACTGCACGAGCGGCGCCTTCCGGGGAGGCGATGTTGGAGAATTTTGAAGCGAGTTCGTGCTGAATGCTTTCGCGACCGACCAATGTTTCCGGCACATAGTCAAAGTCCAACCTCTCTGGGTGAGCGATGATGAAGCCAGCGCCAATCCGGTCCAGATACCCTGTCATATCAAGTGGATGCTGATGTCAACCGTTCTAAAAGATGTGGTCCTATGACCAAACATTGCAAGGGCTTTCTTGAACGGAAAGCGGTGGCTTCAATGGATTTGGTCGAACTTGTAGCCGTTCTCCCACTTCTTCTCGCCCAGAACGACCTGAAGCTCGTAAGGCGTGATCATTGGTTTGGCGTATTTCACAGCGTCGTCAATGGCGATTCGCGGGCAAGCGGTGTTGACGAACACGTCAACCGGGTAGAAGTCGATGAGTTCGGGGCCGACATGCTCCATGGCCAGAAGGAAACCTTTTTTCCCCTTCTTTTCGAGCTTTCTTTTCATTCTCAAAGCAAGGTTTCGTCGCATTTGACCAGGTTTTGCGCCGATCAGTATACCGAACCTGTCCTTGTCCATCGACGACATGATCAAACCTGATCGCTGCCTCAGTATTCTCTCGATGCGTTCCCTTCCCATCTCCTTGGCTTCCCCGGAATAGGGGTCCAACATCGCCAAAGGTTTCCCTGTGTGCAGTACCAGTCCAATCGGGTGGAAATCTCCGCTACCGAGGAACACGTAGTGCCCAACCGTTGGGTCGTCGCCGGAGTAGTTGCAACCGAGGACTTGCCCGGGGAAAGAAAGCCGTGCCCCGCCGATGGGAATGGTGACGTCAAAGCCGGCTTCCTCGAAATGTTTCTGGAAGGTCGGCAGCAAGTGCAGGTGCTGAATGCTGCCCACCAGGCCGAGTTTCGTGTCCGTGAGGGGCGCAACCCTTCCGACCATGTCTTCGAACCGGTCCAGCGCTTCGAGTTCCGAGAGGACAGGTCCAGAGGCGTCGTTCATGCGGCTTCTGGCGATTTCTCGGTGGGCGTGGAGGTACGGGAGAACCGGAGCGATTTCTGGATTCCCGTAGTAGGTGACGGGGATGAATTCGGTTGGCATTCCGGAATCGATGTTCATCTGAGAATGACCCATGTGGGCCACGAGTTCGACACCGATGTTTTGCATCTTGTCGTGCACGAGGTCACAGGCACCGTAGCACGGGTCAGCGGAAAGAACGACCCTGGCGGAGGTCGCTGTTTCGATTTCGTCCATCATTTCCAGCGCTTGCATCTTTAGCCCCTCTGGAACTTGGAGCGCGACCAACTTGAGGTCGTTGGCTTTGATTCGCTTCACCAGTTCGTCCAGTTTGAAATCGTGCCTGCCCAAATCCACTGTTTCACCTCCTGCACGCTGCGCTTGTCACACGGGTCCCCGTGTCCTCCCGTTCGGCCTCTCCTTCATGAATCCACCCATTGAATTCATGAACAGTTTACCCATCCAGCAGAACGATGGTGTCCCCGTCCATTTCCAACTTCACAAGGGATTGAATGCGTATATCTGGATAGAGTCCTCGGAGCCGTTCGAGCCCTTCGCCTTTTTCGACAACGGCCAGCACGTTGGTCACCCTCGCCTTTGCTCTGTGCACGCCCTCTATCACCGCTTCCAAGGTACCTCCGGTGGAAAGCACGTCGTCAACGATGGCCACGCTTTCGCCTTCTTTGAGGTCGTTAATGTACATGGCACCTTTCGAGTAGCCGGTGGATTGGTCGATTTTCACTTCCCCTTCCAAGCCGTAGGCACGCTTTCTTGCCACAACCAACGGCAACCCGGTCGACATGCTGACAGGGGCTGAAAGCGGTAGGCCCATGGCTTCAATGCCGAGGAGAACGTCAACCTTGCTCCAATCAACCCGCTCCATCACAAGGTTTGTGATGGCTCGAAGAATCTCCGGGTCCATTCGAGGGACACCGTCGGTGATGGGGTGAATGAAGTAGGGGTAATCGCCTTTCCAGATGACCGGTGCAGCCTGAAGACTTGCCCTGAGTTCTCGCATCGCCTCACTCATGAGGTTGGGTTTTGGCGTGAGTTAATCATTCTTGAGGCTGGACCCTTCCCGTTTGTGGAAAGGTTCACAACTCGGCGAGGTATTCGACGTACTCGTTGTGTTCCATCAAATTCTCAAGCAGTTGCTTATCCTCAGGATTCAACTGGAGCTCATGGGGTTCAAGCAGGATGATCCATCCATCGTTGTAAGCAGAGTCGTTCACGAGGTCGGGGTTGATCTCGACCTCGCCGTTAACGTCGGAGATGAGCCCTGAGAAGGGGGATGTTAACGAGACCTTCTCGTCCGCCGTCCACAACGAGAAAAGGCTTCCACCTTCGTCCACTTCGGTCTCAGCTTGAGGAAGAATCACTCGAAGGACGTCGCCAATTTCGACGCGCAGAAATTCACTCACACCGATCATGAGTTTCTGGTCTTTCTGCTGAAACCACAGGTGGTCCATCGAGTACTTTCGGTCTTGAGCAATCACAAATTCGATGATGTCGTCATCCATGTTCGTCGCCTTGTATCGCGGCTTCCACAGGTGGTATATGAAGACTGAGGACAAATCTGTTTCCAAATCCAAACAAACGGGTTAAGAGACACCCCCTGTTGGAACGTACGGTGAGCGCATGAACTACGGCGAAACTGACGAACAACAAATGATTCGTGAACTGGTGAGGGACTTTGCAGAAACGGTGCTTGCACCAACGGTTGAGCACCGAGACCAGAACCAAATCCCTCCGTCTGAAGAGTGGGAAGCCTTCCTTGAATTCGGCCTCCACGGCATCACGATTCCCGAAGCGTACGGTGGCTCACCCATCGACGATATCTCAGAAGCCATCATCATCGAAGAACTTGCGCGAGTTGACCCATCGTTTGCCGTGATGTTCTGCGTCCACGTGGGTCTGTGCTCGATGACCATTGCTCTTCACGGCGATGAACATCAGAAGAGCACCTTCCTCCCCCGCCTCGCAGCCGGCGAAGTCGGTGCTTACTCACTTTCAGAATCAGGAGCAGGAACGGACGCGGCTGCCATGTCGTGCAAAGCGAAACTCTCAGAAGACGGAACCCATTACATCCTCAACGGAGAAAAGATGTGGGTGACCAACGGCGCCCAAGCAAAGTTGCTGGTTCTCTTTGCCAAGGACGTCGACCACCCGGACTACGGCGTCAAAAAGCATGGCGGAACAACCGCGTTCATCGTCGATGCTGATTACGAAGGCTATTCCGTCGGGAAAAAGGAAGACAAATTGGGCATTCGTTCCTCAGACACCTGCACGCTGGTGCTCAACGACTGCAAGGTACCGGTGGAGAACGTCCTCAAGGGTGTTGGAAACGGTTTCCCAATCGCCATGAATGCGCTGGACAACAGCCGCATCGGAATCGCAGCCCAAGCTCTTGGCATCGCCCAAGGAGCCTTTGAATCGGCCCTGCAATACGCCCACGAGCGAGAGGCGTTCGGCAAACCCATCGCTTACCACCAGATGATCATGGCCTACCTCGCCGACATGGCAACGCAAATCGAGGCCGCTCGCCTTCTGGTTTACAAAGCCGCTTGGACCAAGGAACAGCACTACCACGCCGACGGCCCACGTCACTCAAAAGAAGCCAGCATGGCCAAGCTTTTCGCTGGCGATACCGCCATGTGGGTTTCGGAGCGCGCCATCCAGGTGCTCGGGGGGTACGGATACACCAAGGAATTCCCCGTTGAGCGCTTTTTCCGTGATGCAAAAATCACCCAAATTTACGAAGGCACCCAAGAAGTGCAACGCATCGTGATTGCTCGAGCCCTCAAGTGATCACGCCTCAAAGCAAATCACTTGCTTGAGCGCTACATCCCAGTCATGCAAAGCAATGGGGTTATGAAATCGGTCACCTTCGTTTGGGGGCACTTCGCAAGGTTTGAGCATCACTCGGAAGGAGAATCCCTCGTCTGCAACACAATGCACCGTGTATCCGTTTCTATAAACTCCCACGCCAAGCAGTGTTTTTGAGACCGAATGGATGGTGCTTTGAACGCCGTATATCGATGATTCTGCGATCAAGCTTTGCGCTTCACTGCGCAACTTTACCAGTTCAATCCTGTTGATGATTCCCTCAAGCCCGTCCTCTGCTGCGTGAACGACTTCGGCGGGGTGCTCTTGTGCAGGAGACGGTTCTGCGACCTCGGGGACGGGTTCGTCAACGACCACCTTGGCTGCGGGCACAACCTTCAACCGATGTTCATCCAATCGGAGGCCGAGGTGGCGAAGCTCAGCAACGTAGTCGCCCGGACCGTCAAATTGGACTTCGAATTCATCAAAGTCAGGTCGGTCCATGTCTGCCTTTGACGTCGATTGATGATGCACCGTCGTTTTGCTGTTCAATTCAGTGATTGAGAACTCATATGCTTCGATCTCAACGTTGAATGAAACAGCCACTGAAAGCGGCTCTCCGGTGGAGATGCGTTCTTCCAAGATCCCAATTGACCCGACGACCACGATCGTTTCCTCGAACAACTCGTCGGGAATGTCAAGTCCGCTGGCTGCCAGGAACGCCATCCAATCGTTGAGCGGAATACCGCTGTTGACATCGGCATTCACGAAAGAGAACACCAATTCCTGTCTCTTATA
>CAXHCG010000113.1:0-5925 GCA_964014905.1 uncultured Candidatus Poseidoniales archaeon
GATCTCCGAGCCACTGCCACGGCTGGCGAGGCTGCGCATGGAGAGGTCGTTGTTTGAAAGTGAATTCATGCGAATGCGGTCCCCGAGCAGCGCACCGCCGGTTCGCTTTCGGGTCGGGTCAACGCAGAGCAGGCAGACTTTCTTGCCGGGGTTGTCCCGTTGAATGCGCAGCATCAATTCGTCGAGCAGACTGGATTTTCCGGCTCCACCCGTTCCTGTGAATCCAATCACGGGGACGTCCTTGTCCGAGGAGCGGCAGGCTTCAACGGCGGCCTTGAAGGTCTTCTCGTCGGCCGATTCTGAAAGCGTCAACAACAGGCCGACCTTGGCCATGTCGTCGGGCGTGACCGGTCCGTCGAGGCTGGAAGTGCGGTCCTTGCCAATCAAATCGACTTCGCTGGCCTGACCCATCAGGTGGTGAATCATGCCCATCAGGCCCATCGTACGGCCGTCGTCGGGCGAGTAAATTTTGGAGATGCCCGACTGGTGAAGGGTGCGAATCTCGGGCGGCGTAATGGTGCCGCCACCGCCGCCAAAGATGCGAACGTGCTCGCAACCCGCTTCATCAAGGAGTTCGCGGATGTAGGTGAAGTACTCGACGTGGCCACCCTGATAGGACGTCAAGGCCACGGCGTGGGCGTCTTCCTGAATGGCGCAATCGACCACGGCTTTGGCCGATTGGTCGTGGCCGAGGTGGATGACTTCAGCCCCTGAGGATTGGATAAGGCGGCGCATCACGTTGATGGCGGCGTCGTGGCCGTCAAACAGCGACGCTGCCGTGATGACGCGCACCGGCCCGGTGCTCGTCGTGAACACGACTTCCTCGTCGTCGGCCATGCTCCTTCCAGCAGCCTTTGGTTCATCAATTCAAGGGTGCACCTTCGCACTGCAGGCGACACCGTCGAGTGAGGGTGATTTATCAACGGTCAACGGTGGCCTTGGTTTGAGGGACCTTCATGGCTCGTGAACTCATCAACGTTGAAGCGGTCGACCGCTCCTTTGGTGCCGTGGACGTGCTGAAGGACATCAACATCAAGGTGAACGACGGCGATCGCATCGGCATCGTCGGCCATAACGGGGCTGGAAAGACCACGCTGCTCAACACCATCAGCGAGCAAAAGCAGGACACGGGGGACATTGAGTTTGCTCCCGGCATTCGGCTTGCCTACCTCACACAAATTCGGGACCTTGAATCGGATTCCACCATCGAAGACGAGCTTGGCCGGAAGGGACGCCAATTCCAGGAATTGGAAGAAGAAATTGCGGCCATTGAGGCCCAAATGGTCGACCCTGCCTTTTACGAGGGTGACTGGGAACCAGTGATGGAACACTATGCAGGACTTCAGCAGACCCTTGCTTCCAGCGGTGGAGGCAACGTGGCTGGCATCGCCAAAGGCATCCTTGAACGCCTCGGCCTTGACAAGCATCCGATGGAAATGGCCATCAACAAACTCTCCGGTGGCGAACAAGCCAAACTTGCGCTGGCTCGCCAACTCGTCGGCCTGAACGGCATCGATGTCATGTTCCTTGACGAACCAACCAACCATTTGGACATCCACACCACTGAATGGCTCGAGACCTTCCTCAAGGAATTCAAAGGCGCTCAACTCATCGTTTCCCACGACCGGTACTTCCTCGACCAAGTGTGCAACCGAATCGTGGAAATTGACAACCTCCGCGCCTGGCCGTGGAAGGGCAATTACAGTCAATTTTTGGTCCAAAAAACGGCGAGTGAAAAGTCCCTCGGTGAGGCCATTGCCAACATTGAGAAGAAAATCCAGTCCACGATGGGCGCCATGGCGCAAATGAAGCGTGCCAACAAATACGACAAGTCCATCTCCGCCAAACACAAGATGATCGAACGCATGCAGCAAGAGCTCAAAGCCCTTCGAGCACGGGTCCCGAAGAAGCGTAAACCGCTCATTCTTTCCCTTGAAGCAACGGACAAAGCCAGCATGGACGTGCTCCAAGTTGAGGGTGGTTCGAAGTCGTTTGAGGGCCTCGACCGCAAAATCCTCGACAACCAATCCTTGGAGGTGCGCAAAGGTGATCGCATCGGCATCGTGGGCGGAAACGGACAGGGCAAGACGACCTTGTTGAAACTCATCAACGGGGACGAGAAGTTGACCAGCGGCACCATGGACCTCGCTCCCGGTTGCGAAATCGGTTATTTCCACCAGGACCACGCCACCCTTGACTTCAACCTCAACCCCATTGAACAAATTCAGAAACTCCGTCCAGATTTCCAGTACGGCGACATCCGGGCGGCCCTCGGCCGGTTCCAATTCTCAAGCGAACAGGTGGCGACCAAGCTCTCCCAACTCTCCGGTGGCGAGCGAGCGCGTGTGGCCCTGCTCAAACTCTTGCTCGAGGAAAACAACCTCTTGTTGATGGACGAGCCGACCAACCACTTGGACATGGACTCAAAAGACACGCTTGAAGAAGCCCTCGTTGGATACACGGGCTCGCTCATCACCGTATCCCACGACCGCTGGTTCCTCGACCAAGTGGTGAACCGCATATGGGAACTCCAGGACGGCGTGGTCACCGTGTACTACGGGAATTACACCGATTATGTCCGTGCCAAGAAGGGCTTGCCTCCTTTGGCCGAGGGCGAGGTTTCAGAGGTCTAGGTCGTCGATGCTTGACGTTCATCAAGCATTCTCACCGTCTGTTTACGCCTTTCGAATGTTCTGATTGTTCGAACTTAGTTCCACATCAAACGGACAAATTTCTTTCACCCAGACACTCATTTTTCCAGAGACATCGAGTAAACCCATCAGTTGGTCCCCCCAATCTTGAGGCCAATTTTTCAAGTTTCCCGCTTCCAATTGCAAGTGAACTGAGGCGAGGGCGTGGTACACACGGGTTAGGTGGATAAACTCCCCTGGTGCCAACAAGCGACGAACGACCTCATTCGTGATTGCCCTGACGGTTTCTTGCTCGATCTCTGTGCTCTTTTTCTCAGGTTCGTCGCTGTCTTGGACGACCCTGCCCGTCGGAGAATCGCTCTTTTCCAATTCTGCAACTCGCATTTCAAGCTCCTTGAGGCGAGATTTCAGGGTTTTGAACGTCATACGTTCAGCGCCTTCCTTCATTGGAATGAGGGGCGCAAGAAACTCTCCGGTTTCAAGGACTTCCCAATCCCGCATTATTCGGTTCTCTACAGCGTCCCAATCGCGTTCATAGTCCTCTTTTTCACTCTTGAGTTTGTCCCTTGTAATGACCAAACCGTTGTTCTCTATGGCATAGTCAATCCAAAACATGTCATCCTGTTCCGATGATACGATTTCGAGTATTCCTTGGCGTCGAAGGGTTTCAAAGATACGAACATCGCCGATGGTGGCCATTTCTTTGTTTTTTACTGCCCACCAATACGTCCCTTGCTTGAGGAATGCGCGAACTTCCCACCCCATTTCTTGAAAGAAATCCACGCAAGACTCCAACCGTTCGGGAAAGATTGACTGGATCAGGTTCTCCTCGTCATCATAACCGTGGTGGTGGACTACATTGGCGGCGTCAATGACCACAACATCAAACTCATCAGCCTTGATCATACATGCAACCAACGCATGAGCGTATATAATTGTGAAGTCGGCACGATGGGTACCAATTCTAGGTCCATCCAAGACCGTTGAGTCATTGTTCAAACTCATCGTTGGGACATAAAGCGGTGGTATCAAGTAGATGAAAATCAAGCAAATCACATGGGCTTCGTCCAAGAATGGTTTGGTTTCAACGGCTGGAAGGAACTTTCCACCAAAGGAAGTGTGCTTGCCACCATCGCATACAGGGTGGTGTTCGTCATGGGACTGGCGGCGGCCATCATCGGCTACTCCTATGCCTCTGGAGGCGAGGACCCGTCCTTGCTGTACATTGTCATTGTCGGGTTCGTTTGGTTTCTGATGTTCCAGTTCATGCTGAACCTGGTGTTCGTCAACGGCTCCCGTTAGGGCAGAATGGGTGTTCAACCTCGGCGTACTGTCTCTGAAGAATTTCTCCCGATGTACACGCACAGCAAGCAAGGTATCATATGCAACATGCAGAGGTTTTGATTCATGATGGAGAAGCGAATTGCCTTTACCCTCGTTTTTTTGCTTCTCTTCACCCTCCCCTCCTACGCTACGCAAGCAGAGGAAACCGAGGTTGTTGACGCCTTTGGCGACGGATTTGTGGAAGTGGTCATCGCCGACGCTTCAGACGACTTGAGGAGCCCGACGGACCTCGAATTCCATCCGGGGCGCACAAACGAACTGTGGATTGCCAATCAGGCCACGGACAGCATGACCATCGTGTCGAACACGGGCCTTGAAAATCAGACCTCGCAAAACCGCGAAGACGCCTACAGCAACCACTTCCTCGAAGAGGTCAGCGCCATTGCGTTCGGGGCCTACCACCCCGAGTTTGACTGGCAGTGGGGCTCGGCTCAAGAGACCGACAACACCTACTGCGGCCAAGGCACGCCGGACAACTTCATGGGGCCGTCCCTGTGGCCTTCGTCCTTGGACCATTACGCCGTTGAAAACCAGAACAACAACCTGCTTGGCAGCCACATCGACATGAACCATGAATCACCCTTTGGCGTCGGTATCGCTCACGACGTCGACAACGTCTATTGGTACAACGACGGGCACTACGGAGAACTCGTTCGCTACGACTTCAAGGAGGACCACGACACGGGATACGATGACCACTCCGATGCCATTGTTCAACGCTATTCTGATGTGCAACTGACCCACATTTTGGGGCTTCCAGGGCACATGGTGCTCGACAAAGATTCGGGCATTCTCTACATCGCTGATCCAGCCGCCAACCGGGTGCTCTGGGTGAACACCGACGACAGCACCTACACCACCACCGACATCATGAACGATGCCTCGCGCATGGAACCGCTGGCTGAATACTCCCGAATCAACGGCATCGAGTGGGGTGTCCTCGCTACGGGATTGAACCGTCCATCCGGGATTGCTATCGGGGACGGCGAACTCTTCGTCTCTGAATACGGCAACGGCAACATCGTTGCTTACGAATTGTCCACCAACGGGAAAGTTGGGACCTACCTTGATGAAATTCAGACCACGGCTTCCGCCATCATGGGTCTGGAAATCGGGCCAAACGGCCACCTCTACTACGTCGATCACGACCAAAACGAAGTCGTGCGGATTGATCCGTTCATGGACGGAGACGGCGACGGGGTTGGCGACGATGCTGACAACTGCCCGATGGTTCCCAACGCCTCTCAATCCAACTACGACGGCGATGACGTCGGAGACGCTTGCGACCAAGACGACGACAACGATGGTGTCATTGACGCCGACGACCTTTGCCAGAAAGGAACGCTTGAATGGCTTCCAACAAGCCTGAACGACCACGATGGAGACGGTTGTAACGACGCCGCTGAAGACGCCGACGATGACAATGACGGCGTCTATGATTTCGCTGATTTTTGTTCAACGGGCACGCTCGCATGGACCTCAAATGGACAAACGGATTACGACGGCGATGGGTGCTCTGACGCTGATGAAGACGTGGACGACGACAACGACGGAATCTGCGACGCCACCCAACTCGACGACCTCTGGGCCTGCATCGTTTCAACGGTGGAGGTCGACCTCTGTCCGACCAGTTCCCTGACCTTCACGTCCTCCAACAGCAACGATGCTGACCGAGACGGCTGCGAGGACACCAACGAAGACACCGATGACGACAACGACGGTTTCCTTGACGGTGAAGATGCCTGTCCAATGCTGGCTGGCACAAGTTCCCAAGGAGTTGTCCTCGGATGCACCGACGGCGACGGCGACGGCTACAGCGACACCACCGATGCTTTCCCCGTTGATGAAACACAATGGGATGACCTCGACGAAGACGGCTACGGCGATAATCCGGATGGGTTCCAAGGCGACGCCTGCATCTGTCTCTTAT
>CAXHCG010000114.1:0-5866 GCA_964014905.1 uncultured Candidatus Poseidoniales archaeon
CATGGTGTGGGCGAACAACAGCGGTGGCTCAAGCGTGGCCTACCTCAACATCACCATCAACGACCAATTGCCGACGCTTTCCTACGCACCGGAGAACCTCACGCTCACGAAGGGTCAATCCAGCGCGGACCTGCCACTGAATGCAACCCTGACCGGTTCTGGTGCAATTACCTCTTGGGCGATTTCACCAGCACTGCCAAGTGGTTTGACATTCGGTACGAGCAACGGTACGATTTGGGGTATTCCTACAGTCCCGCAAACCACTGCCATCACCTACACCGTTTGGGCGAACAACAGCGGTGGTTCGTCGTCGGCCACGGTCAACATCACCATCGACGATGTTGCTCCTTCAATCTCCTACTCAAACGACGACATCGTAGCAACACTCAACGTTTCCATCAGTCCACATTCAAATCCGACCAATTCTGGAGGAGCGGTGACAAGTTGGGAGATTTCACCGTATCCAGGACCTGCGTTCCACTTCAACACGCTCAATGGTGTCATCAGTGGAACGCCAGGAATCCTTCTCTCAAAGACGCAATACACTGTCTATGCCAACAATTCCGGCGGTTCATCTATCGCCTATGTGAACGTGACCATCAACCCTGATGCTCCGAACATCTCGTATTCACCAGATGATCTCAATTTGACAAGGTACCAATCCAGTAGCGATCTGCCGTTGACACCGACCAATACAGCAGGCACCACACAAACTGCTGCAATATCTTGTTCTTCACCATCCAAACTCTTCGTCGTGAGCGACCACGAGGGTACGCGCCATGTCGTGTGCGGTACCACCCTCTACAGCATTGACCTCGATGGTACGCAGACAGTTTCAACGAATCATGTGACGGGAACAGCCTTTGCATTGGAAATCGATGACGATGGCCATCTCCATATTGGTCACTGGGTATACAATTATCCGTATATCGAGATCCATCACACGACGAACAGAAACGGTTCATGGCAATCAAGCGAGGCGTTCAACTTCACGGTAGGTGGTTCAGTAAGTTATGACACTGATGGATTTAATCTAGCCGTTGGCAGTGACGACAGCATCCATTTCACCTACATTCGGATCACGAGCGCAGGCAACACAAATAATCTCTACCATCTCAGTAATCAAAGCGGTTCTTGGTCCAGTACATTGTTAACAAACAGTAACAAACCAAGTGAACCATCTCTCACTCTTAACAATGACAATGTGCCGCACGTCGCATTCTCTGCTGGAAATTCCCTCAGTGTTGGGAAATATGAGAATGGCTCGTATACCACACTCCTCTCCCGCTCGAATTATCTTAACCCGGATATCGCAATCGACGCTCAGGGAGATGTTCACGTGGCGTATCGAACGAACTCATATGGCCTTTATTATTCAACCAACGCTTCAGGTTCGTGGCAACACACCGCACTTGACCAAACAAAAAGGCAATTTGATGTTCGGATTGCGTTGGACAGCAATGATTACCCGCATGTGATGACCGCTTCCATCGCAGGGCAATATAACAATTACAGACATGTCAATTATTACAGCCATGATGGAAGTTCTTGGAGCGGTGGCAGCATTACTCCAGCAATGTCGAGTATTCAAGAACCGAGGCCGGACATCTTCATCGATGACAACGACGTGATTTCAACGGTCTATCACGACCAATCCAACGGGAATCTGTTCACTGGAACAGGTTCGACAACCTACGGATACAGTATATCACCAGCCCTGCCGAATGGGTTGCACTTCTCGCAAAGCACCGGTACGATTTCTGGAATCGCGTATGTCCAAATGAACAGAACCATGTTCACCATTACCGCCAACAACAGCGGTGGTTCGAGCTCGGCTTACATCAACATCACCGTCGATGACCGAGCACCTTCGTTCACCTACAACCCCGCAAACCTCACCCTGACCAACAACACGGTCAGCAATGACCTACCGCTTGTACCAACGGTTCTGAGTGGTGCAGACGCCCCAACAGATTGGGTCTTGATGGGCACCTTGCCTGCAGGTCTCAACTTTGGCACCAACAACGGAACGATATGGGGAACTGCAACCGAGCTGTGGACGACCACGAGTTACACCGTATACGGGAACAACACTGGCGGTTCGTTCAACGTCAGCATCAACATCACGGTGAACGATCAAATGCCAACGCTTTCGTATTCTCCTGCCAACCTCACGCTCTACAACAACACGGCCAGCAGTGATTTGCCGCTGAACGCCACGCTGACCGGTTCAGGCGACATCACGTCCTGGGCCATCGCACCCGATTTGCCAAACGGATTGACCTTTGAGCCAAGCAACGGCACGATATGGGGTATTCCAACACAGCGTTTGACGACCACACAGTTCACGGTCTGGGCCAACAACTCCGGTGGTTCCTCCTCAGCTTCACTCAACATCACCGTGCTTCACGAAGCACCGATGTTCACCTATTCATCCTACAACTTGACGCTGCTCAATAACACGGCCATGACCATGTTATCACCAACCATTACAGGTGGAGAAATCACATCGTGGGCGATTGAGGAAGCCATCCCAACAGGACTCACGCTCGATTCCATATCTGGCGCCATATCTGGAACACCAACCGTGGTTCAAAACAGGACGATGTACGAAATTTGGGCCAACAACTCCGGTGGTTCTCATTCGGTTTATCTGAACATCACCATCTATGATCCAGCCGTTGATTTGCAGTACAATCCTGAGAATTTGACGTTGACCCGTGATGTCACCATGAGCGACCTTGTTCCGATTTACAGTGGCATTGTTGATGATTGGACCATTGACCCCGGCTTGCCGTCTGGACTGGTCTTTACTGACGGTGTGATTTCAGGTACGCCTGCCGTCAACATGACGCGCACAACCTACACCGTGTGGGCCAACAACTCCGGAGGTTCTTCTTCACACACCGTCAACATCACCATCGTTGAACCGATTGCCATGTTGGATTACAACCCAGAGAACATGACTTTGGTTCGTGGCACGCAGATGAGCGATATGGTACCAACCGTCTCTGGTGGCATGGTTGAGTTCTGGTCCATCCACCCTGCTTTGCCAAGTGGACTGCTCTTCGATAACGGCACCGTTTCGGGAACACCAACGGTCAACATGACCACCAGCATGTTCACGGTCTATGCTAACAACACCGGAGGAAGCGCTTCACACACCATCAATTTGACCATCCTCGAACCGTCGGGTGACTTGTCTTACACCAACATCACACTGACACGCAATGTCTCCATGGCGCCACTTTCACCAAGCTATTCGGGTGGCGTTGTCGAAGTGTGGGCCATCCACCCAGCGCTCCCGAACGGACTCAACTTTAGCAACGGTGTGATTTCAGGAACCCCACTGGTCAACCTGTCCACCTACATGTTCACGGTCTATGCCAACAACAGTGGTGGGGTTGCTTCGGCCACATTGAACCTCACGATCCTTGAACCAATTGTCACGCTGGTCTACAATCCAGACAATCGGACCTTGATTCGCGGCGTCACGATGAACCCACTCTACCCAAGCGTTTCGGGTGGTAGCGTTGAGGAATGGGGCATCGAACCAGCACCTCCGTTGGGCATTACCTTCGCCAACGGTGTCTTCTCCGGAACCCCATCGGTGAACATGACCCAGACGCAATACATCGTCTACGCCAACACGACGGGTGGAACGGCCACCGCTTGGGTGAACATCACCGTGCTTGAGCCCGCCGTGGACTTTTCCTACAACCCGTACAACTTGACGCTGACCCGCAACCTCACGATGACGCCAGCCACGCCGACCGTGTCTGGAAACGTTGAGGTATGGGCCATTGAGCCTGACCTTCCTGCCGGTCTCATCTTTGACAACGGCACGATTTCTGGAACGCCCACGGTCAACATGACCACGACGATGTTCACCGTTTGGGCCAACACCACCGGCGGTCCTTCCTCGACGACCATCAACATCACCATCCTTGAGCCAATCGTGGATTTCATCTACAGCCCGAACAGCCTTGTCTTGACTCGAAATGAAACGATGAACGCCACTTCACCGATCTTCGGCACCGATGCCATGGCCGAGGAGTGGGGCATTTCACCCGCCTTGCCATCTGGATTGAACTTCACCAACGGCACGATTTCGGGAACGCCCGACATCAACATGACGGCCACGGTCTACACCGTTTGGGCCAACAACAGCGGCGGCTCTGCGGCTGCCTACTTGACCATCACCGTCCTCGAGCCGCTGGCGACCGTTGTGTACGTCCCAGAGAACATCACGCTGACCCGCGGTGAAGACAACGCCAGCATCGTGCCCATTCTTGGTGGCGGTGTGGTCGCTTCGTGGTCCATCACGCCGGCACTGCCGGAAGGGCTCGTCTTCGACAACGGGTCCATCACGGGCGTGCCGCTTGTCAACAGCACCACCACGACCTACACCGTGAGCGCGACCAACACCGGTGGTACGGCCTTTGCTTTGGTGAACATCACCGTGGTTGAACCCGTGGCCGTCTTGGCGTTCAACGAGAGTTTCCTGGCGGTTCGAAGTGAGACCTTCCTCAATGCAACCCTTGCCAACAGCGGCGGATTTGTGGCTTCATGGGCCATCATGCCGACCCCCCCGGACGGGGTTCTGTTCTGGAACGGTGTGCTGTACGGGACGCCATCGGTGAACTTGTCCAACACGACCTTCACGGTTTGGGCCAACAATTCAGGCGGTTCGGCCAACATCACGTTCACCCTCGAAGTGATTGAGCCCATAGCCATTATCGCTTATCCTGAGTCCGAAATCACGCTCGTCAACGGTGTTTCGCGGGGACGAATTATTCCAATCCTTGATGGAGGCGTCCCCGATAATTGGACCATTGAGCCAGCCTTGCCACCGGGCCTGACCTTCGTCAACGGCTACATCGTCGGCGTCGCTACCACAAACCTGAGCACCACCACCTACACCGTATGGGCCAACAACTCGGGCGGTGCCGCCATTGCGACGTTTGAACTCACGGTCAACCAACCAACCTTCTACGCTCGCTACCCACTGACTCGGGTTGTTTTAGAGGTCAACGAAACGATGCCGACCTTGGCACCAATCTACTACTTTGGCGATAATCAAAACCCCGTTTGGTCCATCAGCCCAGCCCTCCCTGCCGGCCTTCAATTCGAGAACGGACGCCTGTCGGGAACCGCTCTTGAAGTGTCCAATGAGACGAACTACACCATCTCCGTGTTTGGAGAAATGGTTCCGGTGGAGCTCTTTGTCATCATTGAGGTGCGAGAAGAGGCCACCACCACCGTCGAGTCGGTCCGCAATCAGACCGAAGTTGAGCAGTTTGTTCTTCCCGAAATCGTGGAGGTAGACGATTCCTTTGAAATGTACTGGATTTGCTTCCCAATCTTGCTGTTCGTCATGCTGTTGGGCGTTGCTGCCATCAACAATGTCCTTTCGATCATGGCCAAGGATGAAGACGACGAAGAGGATACTGAGGGCGATGAAGGCGAGGGCAGCGGTGGGGGAGATTGACCTCCCGCCGAAGTGTTCCATTCCAGTCATCGCACCGAAAGTGATAGAGAATGCAACCGCCTCGGCCACGACAGAGGGAGCCCTATGTACACCATGGATGACCTGAAAACAAACCGTGATGCACAAATCATGGTTGGAAGCATTGTCTTCTTTGTGCTCGCCTTTCCCATCTACTTCAGCATCGCTGCGGGCAACGCAGACACGGATTTTGCTGGTGCGGCGGGAGACTACCAAGTGACGGGCGAGCTGACCTACGTGGTGTTGGATTCGGGCAGTGAATCCATCGCCGACGGCGATACCTGGTCGATGACCTACAACACCGATGCGGTCAACGATGCAGACGAACTCAACATCGTCGGCGTTCGCATCAGCATG